>JAKMEV010000535.1:0-4384 GCA_022425785.1 Akkermansiaceae bacterium
CATGAAGTCCAAGCTCTTCAACTATTGGAGCGACCTTCTCCGCGTCCAAACCAACTCCGAAACCAGCGGGCTGGGCTGGCACGTCTGGCTTCGCGAAGCTGTCGAGACCAACATGCCTTACGACAAAATGGTTCACGCCATGCTCGCAGCCAACGATCACTCGGCCAATAACCCGGCCGCCGGTTACTACCTCCGCGACCGCGGCATGCTTCTCGACAATATCAGCAACACCGTGCAGGTCTTCCACGGCCAGCAAATTGGATGCGCCCAATGCCACGATCACCCTTTCGATACCACCACCCAAATGGAATACTACCAGCTGGCTTCATTCCTCGCCGGAACCGAATATAAATTCGAAGGTGCACGCGAAAAAATCAAGGAAGTCATCGGAGTCGATGTCGACATGAAAAACCGCATGACCGGCGGCGGGAAAATCAACAAGAAGGATAAAAAAGCCTATCAAAAGCAGAGAGCTGCCATGGCTAAGCAGAAGGCTGAGATGAACCGAAAGCGCAACGAAGCCAAAGACCTCTCCACCGTTTTCCGCTACCACAACCGAAACGCTCTTAGCGACAATCCAAACAAAAAACTTAAACTTCCCGAGGACTACCAATACGAAGACGGCAATCCCGGTGAAGCCATCGAACCTCAATTCCTCTTCGGCAAAAAAGTCAAAGATGTTCCGCCTGAAAAGCGCCGCGAAGTCTTCGCCGACTGGGCCACATCCCGCGACAACAAATATTTCTCCAAGGTCGTCGCCAACCGACTCTGGGCCTACACCTTCGGATACGGAGTCGTTCCGGCTCTCGACGACTGGAGCAATTCCCCCGATCCTTTATACCCGGAACTGGTAGACTATCTTGAGAGCGCCATGAAGGCGACCAACTACGATGTGCAGCAATACCTCCGCATCCTCTACCACACCAACCTCTTCCAGCGCGAAGTCTCTCACACCGAACCTACCCAGGGATTCGCCTTTGACTTCAACGGCCCCATCCTTCGCCGTATGGAAGCCGAGGAAATTCGTGATTCCTTCGTCACCTTGGCCTCTGGAAACATTGACGACAACACCAACTACGCACTCAAAGAATCCTGGGACAACTACGTTGAATCCTTTCAGTTCGTCATGAATGCCACGCCCAAGCAGATTCGCGAAATCGACGATGCCGCCGACAAGGCCGAACTGGATCGTCGTAGGTTCCAAAAAGAAACCGCCGAAATGCGCGTCGCTCTTCGTAAAGCCCAGGAAGGCGGTCAAACCAAGCGCGTCCAAACGATCAACCTGCAACTCAGAGAGCTGCGGGACAAAGCGTCCAAGAAATACCGCCGCGGTAGCATGTCGGATACGACGATGAAAGCCCAGGCCGCTGTCGCCCGCCGATACACCCCAAAAAAGTCCAGCCATTCTCCTTTCCAAATGCGCTCTTCGGAAATTCCCGCACCTCAAAAAGGCGGAACCTTCGTTGCCGAGTTCGGTGGCTCCGACCGCGAAACCCCATCATCCGCTCACACCGAGGCCACCGTCCCCCAGACCTTGCGACTCTTGAACGGCACCGAGACCGCGATCCTTCTCAACAAAAAAGGCGACTTCGCCAAGACCGTGTCGAAGCTTAAGACACCCGAAGAACGCCTCGAACAACTTTTCCTCTCCCTCTACTCGTCCTACCCGACGAAAGAGGAAAAAATCGCCTTCCTACCCGAAGTCAAAACCCTTCCGTCCACCCAGGCATTCGCCCGGGCCATGATCACCTCCAACCGCTTCCTCTTTGTCCAATGAACCCAGTCAACAAACTCGACGAACTCTCACGGCGCAGCTTTCTCGCCAACACTGCCAACACTGCCTTCGGCGTCACACTTGGAGGAGCCGCGGCTTCGTGGTTCAACTCAGCCGAAGCTGCCGAAGCCATCGCGCAATCAAAGGGCAAGGCCAAGCATGTCATCTACCTCTACATGTCGGGAGGCATGACCCACATCGACACTTTCGATCCTAAACCTGACGCTCCAGAAGCATACCGCGGACCGATCAAAGCAATCTCTACCAACGTCGCCGGGATTCAACTTGGACAGCATTTGGAAAAGACCGCCAAGCACGCCGACAAGATGTGTCTCGTGCGCTCGATGAATTCCACCCAGGGTGCCCACGCTCAGGGGAATTACAACGTCCACACTTCCTACACCATGCGGTCTTCCATCACCCACCCGACTCTCGGATCATGGGCAAACAAATTGGATCCTTCCCGGCTCAATCAGACCCTCCCTCCTTACGTCACCGTCCACACTGGAAACAATCACGCCGGAGCAGGATTCTTCGAGCCCAACTCTGCTCCTCTTCCCGTCGGTGATGCCGTCAAGGGGCTACAAAACTCCAAGCGCCGTAGCGAAGTCACTGAAGCTGACTTCAATCGCCAGATCGCACTCCGTAGCAAGCTCGATCAGGACTTCACCGATCGCTTCAGCAAGGGCCAGCGCAGCGTCCGGGCCTACGACGAAATGTTCAACTCCGCGGTCAAGCTCATGAGTTCGAAAGACCTCGAAGCTTTTGACCTTTCCAAGGAATCCAAAGATACCCACGCTGCCTATGGCAGCGACAAGTTCTCCAAAGGAGTCCTTCTCTCCCGCCGTCTCGTCGAACACGGCGTTCGCTTTGTGGAAGTACAACTCGGTGGCTTCGATTGGCACTCTGACAACTTCACCAAAGCCGAAGAAAAACTTCCCATCCTCGATCAAGCCTACGCGGCTCTCCTCACAGATCTCAAACAACGTGGTCTCCTCGAATCAACCCTCGTCGTTATTGCCACCGAATTCGGACGCACTCCAAAAATCGACGACGACGCCGGCCGGAACCACTTCCCCAAGGCCTTCTCCTTCGCCCTTGCCGGTGCGGGAATCAAGGGCGGAACCGTTTACGGAAAAACCGATGAAACGGCCTCCAACGTCATCACCAAGAAGACCACACCCGCCGACTTCAACGCCACCATCGCAAGTGCCATGGGACTTCCCCACGATCAAGTCGTCTTCTCCCCCTCAAAACGCCCCTTCAAAATGGGCGGCAAGGAAGGCGAACCCATCAAAGAGATCTTGGCATAACCGCGGCAGTGCTCGAAATACCCCCGGGAATTTCCGGGCGCCCAGCCCATCCTCTCAAACGCTCTGGAAGTCCGGAGCGTTTTCTTTTTATCAATCGTCAAGCTTCATGACTTCCACCAAATGAAACTCCCCGAGCTTCTCTCCATCAAAGGAACCGCAAGCAAAGCGGACTGGTGGCTCATCACCATCGTTACCGCCGTAATTGAAGCGTTTGCCCTCGCAGGCTGCCTCATTGCCGCTCTCGCAAACTCTCCACCACTCAGCTACGCTGCCTTCGCAGTCTCCGCCGTGATCTTACACCTCGCTCTTTGGGCCACCCTCGCCGTCACCGCCCGACGCTTCCGCGACCTCGGCTATTCCCTCTGGTTCACCTCCCTCTACTTCATCCCCTATTTCGGCTGGCTTCTCGTCTGGATCCCCTGCGGATTTCTCCCATACACCTTCCCAAAACGCACCAAAGTCCGCCGCCGCACCGTCTCCGAATCCTCCACACCCTGAAAAACCACCTTTCCCCTTCCCCCCCATCGAGCGACTCTCTTTAATTCCCCCTAGGAATGGCAGCCAGCGAAAAGAAGCTCACCCCGATGATGGCCCAGTATATGGCCATGCGGAGATCCCTGCCCGACGATATCCTTCTCCTTTACCGCCTCGGTGATTTCTATGAGATGTTCTTCGAGGACGCCAAAGCCGCCGCCGGTATTCTCAACGTCGCCCTCACCAAGCGAAACGATATTCCGATGTGCGGGGTTCCGCATCACGCAGCCCAAGGCTACATTGCCAAGCTCATCAAGGCCAACAAGCGCGTCGCCATCGCCGAGCAAACGACCGCTCCCGAACCCGGAAAGATTGTCGAGCGCGAGATCGCCCAAATCATCTCCGCCTCCACCGTCAACGACCTCACCCTCCTCGACGACACCAAGCATACCTACCTCGCCGCCGTCTTCCAGGGAGGCTACGCCAAGAAGCCCAACTTCGGCCTAGCCTGCGCCGATCACACCACGGGCGAATTCACCGTCGCCGAGTTCACCGACCGCCAGCAGCTCGAAGACGAACTCGCCCGTCTTTCGCCCTCCGAACTTCTCATTTCCGACGAACAAGTTCAGGAATTTGGCGGCCTTCTCGGAAATCTTCCCTACGACGGTTACGCCTTCATCTCCGACCAAGCCCTCCACACTCTCAAGGACCACTTCAAAGTCCAGTCACTCGACGGCTTCGGCTGCTCCGGCATGTCCGCCGCCCTTTCCGCTGCCGGTGGCGTGATGCATTACCTCACCTACCAACTTCGTCGAAACTGCGA
>JAKMEV010000560.1:0-3540 GCA_022425785.1 Akkermansiaceae bacterium
CAATTAGTCGTTTCCAGTGCAACAGAAGCACTTCCAGCTCCAATACAAGGGAGCTATGTGCTCAATGATGAGCCGTATCCTTTTGAGATTTATGTGGCCAATCTTCCGGTTGGACTACAGGGGGCGGAAGACGATCCTGACGAGGACGGCCAAAGCAACTTCCTCGAATTTGCCTATGGCACTCTGGCGAATGTGGCCTCGAGCCGGACCCGCATTCACGACTCACAGAATATTGTTGGGAGCACTGAAATTAACGCAACCAATTCCGGTTCCAATCTTCCTGCAGGCCAGAATCATTATACTGTGACCTTCCGGTTCCCGTATGATTCCCAGGGCGTCACGATTACTCCGGAGGCAACCTTGAATCTGGACAATTTTGGCGATGGCTCGGCGCAGATCGTTCCGCTCGGTGATCCGGTTGATGAAGGGGATTATTATCTTCAAAGGTATTATCTGACGCCGGACCAAGGTGTTGCGTCTCGTGTGTTTACGCGACTCAAGACTAAGCGATAAATGAAACAGCCGCCTGAGGCTGCGACCCAGGCGGCTGACGGTTGATCGGGTTTTCTCAGAATGTCCGGAAGGTTCCCTAGCGAATTCTCTCGAGCAGCCAGGGGAGAAGATCGCTGATGGCGACGCGTTCCTGTTCCATGGAATCGCGGTGGCGGATGGTGACGGTGTCCTGACTGCTAGGAATTTGCTTTTAGAGGAAAGTCCGTGAAGAGCGAATTTGGGCGGAATACATGGGGGAGAAAGGGGGTTGATGATTGCATTTCTATTCATTTAGCGGCCGACTTTTTCTTCTTAGGCTTACGGACCAGGTTGACGAACACCGGCTTCTCCGGGCGCTTATCCATCGGGTCGAAAAAGCGCATATTCTCGCCGACGCGGTTGTAGTCACCGATGTCAGCCCGGGCTTCCTCGGCGAGCTTCAGGAGCTGTGCCACGACTTCGGGATGTTGCCCGGCAACGCTCTTCGTCTCCCCGGGATCGGTCTCGAGGTCGACGAGGAACGGCTCTTCGAATCCGGCCCAGTCTTCTTCCGCGATGTGGCGGTTGTTGGAAAAAATCCCCAACCACTCCGGATGGGCCGGGCGAGGCAGGTGGAGTTTCCACTTCCCCTGGCGAATGGCCTGCAGGGAATTGATGAAGTAATAACGGAAGACCCTGTTGTCATCAGCCTCGGCGAAGTCTCCGGCGAAAAGGTGGCGGATATCGATGCCGTCGAGCACGCGATCGATGGGAGCTTCCGCACCGGCGAGGGCGGCAAAGGTTGGCAGGATATCGATGGTTCCCGCGATCTTTTCACAGGTCTTTCCTGCTGGAACGCGGTCGGGGGCCCAGAGAATCGTCGGGACGCGGACGCCCCCTTCCCAGGTGGAAACTTTGCCACTGCGCAGCGGACCGGCGGAACCTCCATGGTCGGCGGGGCGATGGCCGTCCACCTTGTTCTTGTTCTTGATTAACCAGGGACCGTTGTCACTGGTGAAGAGGAAGTAGGTGTTCTCGACGAGGTCGTGTTTTTTCAAGGTGTCGATGATTCGACCGCAGTTGAAATCGATTTCCTCGACACAATCCCCATAGAGCCCACGTGGCGAATTTCCTTTGAATTCCGGGGAGGCATCGAGCCGGGTGTGGACCATGGAGTATGGGATGTAGGCGAAGAAGGGCTGGTCACGATGCTTCTCGATAAACTGGATCGCTTCATCGGTGTGATTCTTCGTAAGCATGGCTATGTCGGCCTTCTCCTTTATCCGGGTCTCATTGCGATAGATATCGACAAAGGCGTCGTTGCTGGAAGGGGTGCCGTAAAAATAATCAAAGCCCTGATGATTGGGCATGAGTTTCGGGATGAAATTTATCTGGTTATGCCGAGCAAGATCCCATTTACCAAAGCACCCCGTCGCGTAGCCTTTCGTCTTCAGTACTTCGGCCACGGTGATTTCGTTCGTGTGGAGAATCGGGTGAATCTCTTTGACGTTCCCGGGTTCAGCGACCCGCAGCGGATGACACCCTGTCATCAGGGCCGCCCGCGACGGACCGCAAATGTGCTGCGCATAGAAGTGGGTGAAGCGGATCCCTTCTTTGGCGAGGGCGTCCAGCCTCGGCGTCTTAATATCTGGTGAGCCAAAGCAGCCGATGTCGGCATAGCCGAGGTCATCGACGAAAACGACGACGAAATTGGGTGGCTGGGTTTCTTCGGCGTGGATGTGAGGCGGGAAGAGTAGGAGTGCGGTGCTCAGGCAGGCGAAGAGGAATGGTTTCATGGCTTTGGAGGAAGAGAGGGAAAGGGAATGGTTTCTTACAGGCTGCCCCAAAATTCTCCCGCTCGTCAATCATTTGCCAGGTTCTCTTGCCCCTCTGCGTGATAATCTCTCATCGCCACTTCGACTTCAACAGGGGATCTTCCCAACAAAAGCTCATGGGCTATAATGCGTTGCCATTCGGGGCAGGCAGCAATTCTAGACGAAAAAATCAAAGCCTGGTATTCCGAAGAATTTCGCGAAGCGCGGAGGGAAGCGCTACATCACTTCCGCCCAAACGCCTCACTCGCAACCAGCGCCTGAATGAATCCGCTGACACTGTGGTCTTCCACTTTCGCCGCAGCGACGATCTCGTCAGCCAGATCTTCATCGGTAAACCCAAACGGACGCCCCAATCCATACCCGATCAGATGCTCGGTGAACCCGCGTGCGAAGTCAGGTTCGCGATCCGCGATGATATCACGTAGCTCAAAGTAGTCGTCGAACTTGGGTCCATTGTGGAACTGGTCGCCGGGGTCGATAGGGTGGCTATTTCTGCCGTGCCCTTCTTGGGTGCGCCACTTGCCGGCGGCGTTGAAGTTCTCCAGACCAAAGCCGATCGGATCGATCTTGCGGTGGCAACTGGCGCACTGGGCCTCCTCCATGTGGGAGGCAAGTTTCTGTCGTACTGTTAGGGATGGATCTTCGATGCGCGACAACTGCGGCACGTTCGGCGGAGCCGGGGGAGGGGGATCGTTGAGGATGTATCGCAACACCCAAGCGCCGCGTTCGACGGGGCTCGATTCGATGCCGTCGCTGCCCATGGCGTGTACCGCGGCCATGCCTAACAAGCCTCCACGTGGTGACCCGGCGGGCAGGGCGACCTTTTGGAATTGGTCGCCAGTGACGCCTTCGAGCCCGTAGTAGGTCGCGAGCAGCCCGTTGACGAAGACGTAGTCGCTCTTGAGCAGTTTGCCGAGGCGGCCGTTTTCCGGATCGCGGAGGACGTGGGCGAAGGAATGATAGACCTCCTGTCGCGCTGCGGTGCGGGTGCTCTCGTCGAAGTCGCGGTAGAGGCGGGTATCGAACTGGAAGAAGTCGAGTCGCTCCATGTGAAGCCACTGGTGGAGGAATCCGGCGACGAACTCGTCGGAGCGGGAATCGGCGATGAGGCGATCGACCTGGCTTCGCAGAATGTCAGGGTTGGAAAGTTCTCCGCGGCTGGCAAGGTCGAGCAGTTCCTGATCGGGCGGCGCGCTCCAGAGGAAGTAGGAGAGGCGCACGGCGAGTTCGCGAT
>JAKMEV010000593.1:0-12609 GCA_022425785.1 Akkermansiaceae bacterium
AGCAACATGCTCTCCCTGAGCACCCCATGGAATATGACATCCTGGAGGCCAAAAAAGACGGTGTCCTTTTTCGGCAACTCTCCGAGACACTCTCCGTTGATTCCTTCGTCGTGATTCGGCCGAATCTCTCCAACGACGAGCTTGCCGAAGCCTTGACCCGAGCCTGCTCGCACGAGGGAAAACTCTACGACTTCATCTTCGACTTCCGAAAAACCGAACGGCTCGTTTGCACCGAAGTCATTTACCGCGCCTACCACAGCGTGGGAGAAATCAAATTCCAACTTACCAAACGCAGTGGCCGGCTCGCCCTCTCCGCGGAGGATCTCCTCGACCAGGCGATCACCCACAACAGCTTTAAGGTCATCGCTATTTTCGGAGTGCAAAACTCAGGCCTTCTTTACGACGGCGAAGCCCACACCTGCCTCCGCGAAAGCCTTCAAATTTCCTCCTCCTAACTCCTCGCCCTTGCCCCCGCGCAATCCCCTGCTAGGATCTGGCCCATGTCCAGCCAGCTTGGCCAACTTTTCCGCATCTCGACTTTCGGTGAATCCCACGGTGGGGGCGTCGGCGTCGTCATCGACGGATGCCCCCCGCGAATCCCTCTCACCGAAGCCGATCTTCAAATCGATCTCGACCGTCGCCGCCCCGGCCAATCCGAGGTCACCACCCCGCGCAATGAGGCAGACCAAGCCGAAATCCTGTCCGGCACCTTCGAAGGGCTCACCCTCGGAGCGCCGATCGCCATCCTCGTTCGCAATAAGGACCACCGGCCGGAGGCCTATTCCGAAATGGCCGAGAAATACCGGCCGTCCCACGCCGACTATTCCTACGATGCCAAATTCGGTATTCGTAACTGGCAGGGAGGCGGACGTTCCTCGGCCCGCGAAACCATCGGCCGTGTCGCTGCAGCCGCCGTCGCCAAGAAAGTCATCAATCACCTTTGCCCCGGGATCGAAGCCCTCGCCTGGGTGAAAACCGTGCAAGACGTTTCCGCCGAGGTTGATCCTCTCTCCGTCACATCCGAAACCATCGAGTCAAACATCGTCCGCACCGGAGATCCGGAAGCTGCCGAGCGCATGATTGAACGGATCAAAGAAATTCGCTCCCAAGGCAATTCCGTCGGCGGCACCATCGAAGCTGTCGTGCGTGGCTGCCCTCCGGGACTTGGCGAGCCCGTCTTTGATCGTCTCGAGGCAGACCTTGCCAAAGCGATGCTCTCCATTCCCGCGACCAAGGGGTTCGAAGTCGGCAGCGGATTTGGCGGCACCCTTCTCACCGGAGCAGAACACAACGATCACTTCTACATGGATGGTGAAACAGTCCGCACCAAGACCAACCGCTCGGGCGGTGTGCAGGGTGGCATTTCAAACGGCGAACCCATTCTCTTCCGCGTGGCATTCAAACCCACCGCAACCATCATGTCATCGCAAGTCACCGTCTCCAAAGACAAAGAGGATACCGAACTCAAAGGCCGGGGACGCCACGACGCCTGCGTCCTCCCCCGCGCGGTTCCCATCGTTGAAGCGATGACCAATCTCACTCTTTGCGATCATCTCTTGAGACATCGCGCATTTTGCGACTAAGCTAAGGTTGGCATGAATTTTGATTCCATCGGCGCCAGCGAGATGATCCTGATCATCCTCGCGGTCTTTGCCGTCCTTGGTTTTCTCAAAGTCCTCGCAAAATTATTCTTTAACCTGATCGCCCTCGGCATTGGCGCCGTCGCCGGACTCTGGGGATACAATAACGGCTTTCCCCTGGTAGCCACATTCATCGAGAAACCACAGCCCTGGATGCCTGTCGCCATTGGAGTCATTTGCTTCATTGGAGCCTTTTCCATCTTTCGATCCATCCTCAAATTTTTCTCAGGAAGAGGCGGGGAGGGCGGACAAGTTCGTTCCATGGGATTTGGTCTCCCCGGGATGATCTTCGGCCTTCTGGTCGGAGGACTCATCGCCTACTGTCTCCTCACCGGCGTCCGCTACGCCGGCACTGTCGCCGAACTCGAACAATTCAAGGACTACCTCGCGGGCAAAGTCGAAGAAGGAAGCAAGCAACCCGCCTTCACCAAGCTGAAAAACTGGATCGACAGCAGCCTGCTCGGCCAGTGGCATCAAAAAATCGACTTCGTGAACGACCCGGAACAAGAAGACGCCGCCAAACTCGCCATTGTCAAAGAGAACGAAAACAAGCTCACCACTCTGCTTCCCCAAATTCCGCGCGCAGAAGTAATCGAAGAATTTCCTGTCGATCAATCGATTCAAGACTCCATCGGTCAGGGCGACTACGGCGCGCTTTTAAAAAACCAAACTCTCCGCGAAGAGGCCAAGGGCCTCGATGACAGCTCCAGAGAACTCATTCGCCGTCTCGAAGAGGAACTCGGCATCAAATCAACCCCTCCGTCACAATGAAGTGGCTCCTCATACCACTCTCGTCATCCGCGCCGAGTATCTCCCCGCGCAATACCCCGCTCCGATAACTTCTTCGCCGGGGCGTTAATGACCGGAGCCTTCTTTCGCAATTGCTCCTCCACTTCGGCAATCTCTTCCGCCGGATCTTTCGCTGGGAAGAAAAGAGAACTCAGGAAAAAAATGCCAATTCCGATCAGCCGCATCAACAATTCATGTTGCCGCTCATCTGGAGCACCAATTCCAAAAAAGCCGGACTATTCCGCAACCCAATAAGCGGATGAACTTCTGATACTTTGCGGCGGGATCTGATCGTGCCCGGATGTCGCCGGAGATAATTTGAAAACCTGACCCAAAGGACTCCGCCCCGGACGAGCTCCTCTGGTCCAGGGGCCCTCACCCCAATGCTCCCCAATCACGAGGCACTCAAAAATGCTCAATCCACCATCCCGACCAAAGGAAAGCTTCCCGCGTATTTCACCCTCATACCCCATCTTTTCATCTCCCGATTTGATCGAAAATCCCCCCACTAACAGGCCCTCGGAACTTACTTCGAGCTTCATCTTATGAATTTCTTCCTTCCGCCACGACAAGGACTCGCCCCGCGTGTTGTCCAAGAGGTGGAATCGCGCAATCCTTCTCGACAGCTCCTTTGGAAACTCCCCTCCACCTTTTTTCACCAACTCAAGGAGATCCTTCACCTCGTCTTTCTTGAACCAAAGATGATCAACCGCAGTCAAGGTCCCCATCTTCTTCTCAGGCAATGCCACAAGCTGGTCGCCCCTCTTCTCTAAGACCCGCGTATACACCTTGATCACCTGCACATTGTCGGGCAGGGCGCGAACATAGCGCTCATCAATTTTCCCCCGTTCGCCCACAGCCATACTCCGGGCCTCCTTAGGAAGCTCCTCCCACTTCTTCAAGGACTCACGCATCATCTCCAAACGCCGGTCCGCCCCCCGGTTGTTATTGTAACCCAACAAGGTCCCACCCGGGGTAAAGACATAGTGCCCCTGCCTCGTTCCTCCGCTGGAGCGAGGGCCTTGATCGGCCACCTTACGAAAGAACTCACCCTCGGCATCTTTCCTCCGTCGCTGATACCAATCATCGGCGGCCACCGGAATAAAGTCCTCCTTCAGGAGCTTCTGAACCTCGGGATTTGAAAAGACCAACAACCTGTCGATCACGCCATTGTTTCAGACACATCCCAGCGGATGCCCGTCCATCTCCCAGAGATAAATCGGCTTCCCCGATTTCGCCGATTCCTTCCGCGCCTGCCAAAGGTCAATCCGCCAGTCGATCTCCAGCCACTTGCTCTCTTCCTTCGTCGGAAGAATCTCCTCCACCAACGCCCGGTCCCTGGCATTCCATTGCCCCAGCAGGGATCCCGCTCCCAAAATAAAAGCCAAAAGTAATTTCACTAATAGAGAGTAAGCTAACGTCTCAGGAAATCTTTCGCAAGCTGTGAAGCTGCCCCCTCTTAATCCAGCTCCACCATTCCCCCATCCCCAAGGGCCGACTCGAGCAAGGCATCCATCACTCGTTGCGTCAACAGACTGATCTCCGGCCAGTAAGAATCTCTCTCACCACCGAGAACAAGCCTCCCAAAATTCCGAAAAAGGAGTGTCTTCTGCGATTCGGCTTCTCCCGTCAGCTCAACCTCACGATTCAACGAACGTGTTGAAAAATTACTCCCTTCCCCGACCTCTTCCTGACGCTCAATGGTGAACGCCGCCTTTTGGTTATCACATGGGAGCACAAAGTCATCCAAGGTGAGCGCACCCTTCGTCCCGGAAATCCGGCAGCTTTGCTCCAAGGTCGTATTGAATGAACAATGAAACGACGCCGTCCGCGAATCACTGAAGATGAGATCCCCGCGCAAATCCACCGGCACACCGTTTTTCTCTTCAAACAAGGTCGCGCGCACTCGCACCGGGAGATCGCCCTCGAGGCAACACAACGACATTCTCACACAATACCACCCGAGATCACCAAGAGCACCCAATGGTTCCAGCTCGGAATTAACGCGAATGTTGTCCGAGAAATCATCTTCACCGAAGAAAGAGAAACAACTTTCAATTCTGCGCAGTTTCCCCAGCTCGTCTCCTTCCTCCACCACCTTGACAATCTCACTCAGGCGCGGGTTATGCATAAACATCACCCCGTCCATGAACTGCACCTGATTGGCCTCGCAAGCGGCAATCATCTCCTCGAGATCCGCCGCCCTGGGCGCGCAGGGTTTCTCACAAAGAACATGCTTCCCCGCCTCCGCCGCCCGGATCACCCAATCCTTCCGAAGACCCGTTGGCAATGGAATGTATACCGCATCTATTTCAGGATCCGCGAGAATTTCCTCATAACCGCCTACCGCCTCTGGAGCCTTCTCAAAAGGCGCGGAAACCTGGCATCGATCAATAAACGCCTGCGCCTTGGCCACATCCCGACTCCCCACAAATTTCAAAATCCCATTCCCCGACCGCTGCACCGAAGCCCAATTCTTCTCCGCAATCCCGGCTGCTCCCAAAAAGCCCCAAACAACTTGTCGATCCATGGCCAAGGGTAATTCCGATCAGACTCCTCTGACAAGCCTGACTCTCGCTCCTTCCGGGAGATCCCAAAAAACGAAGCCTGTTCAATCACTCAGTGGCAGCAGCCGACACCTCATGAGACTCCACGTAACGCAGGCCTGAGGCCTATACGATCAAAGGGGCTTTTTGTGTATCTGGACATCTAACCCGACTTGAAATCTAATTTTTCTCCACCTAAAGTCTTGGGATCTTTTCCCCGGTTCTTATGCTCCCATCTTTAGTGATGGAAATTGTCGGCTTTCTCTTCTTTCTCATTCTCTTCGTTGTCATCGGTTTGTGGTCCACCCGCCAACAGACTGACAAGGAAAACGATTACCTTCTCGCCGGAGGGACAGTCTCTCCTCTTCTCACCGCGCTCTCGGCTGCCGCCACGAAAAACAGCGGCTACATGTTCATCGGGCTGATCGGATACATTTACAGTTACGGGCTCTCGGCGATCTGGTTGGTGTGCGGATTTCTCCTTGGAGACCTCATCGCCTTCTGCGTGGTTCATAAAAAACTCCGGGAAGCCACGAAACAAACGGGCGCGCTCAGTTTCGCGGAACTTCTCAGCAAATGGAACGGTGGTCATTATCGCACCCTCCAAATCACCATCGGAATCATCACGCTCGTTTTCCTGGCCATTTACGCTGCGGCCCAACTCAATGCCGGCGGCAAAGCCCTCCATGCCCTCTTCAACTGGCACACCTCTTCCGGAGCCTGCATCGGAGCCGGGCTCATTCTTGTCTACTGCATGAGCGGTGGCTTGCGGGCCTCGATCTGGACCGATGCCGCGCAGTCCATTCTCATGATGTTTGCCATGCTCTTGCTCCTCGGATCGGCCATTCATCACTCCGGAGGGGTAGGCGACTTTCTCGGTAAACTCGATCAAGTCTCGCCCTCCTATCTCGATCTCGGCACCGAACGCTTCGGCTCTCTCGGAGCGACCGCGCTCTTCGCCGTCGGCTGGCTTTTCAATGGCATCGGCGTCACTGGTCAACCACAGGTCATGGTCCGCTTCATGGCGCTCGATGACTCACAACACATGCGCAAAACCGGGCTCTACTATTTCCTCTGGAGTGGACTCTTCCTCTCCGTGACTCTCGTCGTCGGACTGGCCTCGCGCCTCTACATCGCTCAATCCGCCTCCTTCGACGCCGAGCTCGCCCTACCCACGCTCGCGCAAAATCTCCTTCCCGGCGTTGCCGTCGGCATCGTTCTCGGTGGAATCTTCGCCGCCACCATTTCCACCATCGATTCGCAAATCCTCAGTTGCTCCGCCGTTCTCAGCGACGACTTCAAACTCGGCCACGGCGTGCGCGCCAAACGCCTCAGCACCCTCGCGGTAGTCGCCGTTTCACTCACCATCGCTCTCTTCGCTCCGGCCAATGTCTTCTCTCTCGTCATCCTCGCTTGGTCCGCTCTGGCCTGCACTCTCGGGCCACTCGTCATCATTCACGCCTTCGGAAAACGCCCCTCCGAAAATCTCGCCCTCCTCATGATGGCCATCGGATTCATCACCGCGATGACCTGGCGCTTTTCGGGGATGGGCAAATATCTTTACGACGGCGCCCCAGGCATCCTCTCCGCGCTGCTCGTCTATTTTCTGGTCTCCTTTATCAATCAACGAAAACAGCTCAAAAGGAGCGAAGGTTCTTAGCGGAAGGTGGCGGCGGATTGGAGCCGCCATGCCAAGTTTTTCTTGGCGCTTCAAAAGCGCCGCCACGCGACTATCGCGACCGAAAAATATCACTAACGAGACACTCAATCACGAGGGTTCGCAATCCACCCTTGGCTTCCTTGACCTTCTTTTGAATGTCCTGAATCTCGTATTGATCAACGGCCTCCATGTGTCGACCGGTGGCATGAGTGAGCACGGTGGAAATCAAATGACGGGTAAACATTTCAGTGCGGGTCTCGACGAGGATCTTCCGCAATTCTTCAAAGCCGGCATACTTTTCACCCGAAGGCATCTCGCCACTGGAGTCGACCTTCAAGGCCTTGGTCTTCTTGTTCACTTGCGGATACTTATCCCGCCAACGGCCAATCGGATCGAAGCTTTCCATGCCAAATCCCAACGGATCAATCTTACGATGACACTCAGCGCAGGTTTTTGAGTTGCTATGCTTGGCGAGAATTTCACGACGCGTTTTCGCCCCGCGCACATCCGGCTCGATGGCCGGCACTTCATCGGGTGGCGGTGGTGGAATCACGCCGAGGATATTTTCGGAAACAAAGACGCCCCGCGTGACCGGCGAGGTCTCAACGCCATTCGAACTCACGGTATGGACTGCGGCCATTCCCAAGATGCCTCCGCGTTGACGCTTTCCTTTGAGTTCAACTTTTTGAAAACCATCCTTCAAGCGGAGCCGCTCGGCATCGGGCAGCTTGTAGTGCTTCGCGAGATACTTATCGACGAAAGTGTAGTCGGCATCGAGCAATTCCGACACGGGAGCATTTCCATGCAAGATGTGACTGAAAAACATTCGCACCTCGGCCTTCATCGAACTTGGAAGATCTTCGGAATAATACCTCCGAGCCGAACGACGTGGCGGCGGCATGTTGCCCAGGTCACGGAGATTCAACCAGCCATCGAGAAAGCTGTTCACGAAGCCTTCGGAGCGCGGATCTTTCAGCAGGCGATCAATCTGCTCTCCCAAGACCGAAGGTTCATTCAGCCGACCGGAAGCCGCCACTTTCCGTAAGATCTCATCCGGCGGCATAGCCCAAAGGGCATAGGACAAGCGTGCCGCCAGATCGTAAGGCTTCAGAGAAGGATCATCCTCCGGCGTAATTTCACTGAGATAGAAAAATGAAGGCGAACAGAGAATCAACTTCAACGAATCCAACGCAGCCTGACGAGGCCTTGCGCCTTCCCCCATTCGCTTTTTGTAAAAGCCATGTACGCGCTTTCGGTCCGACTCATTAATAGGGCGACGAAAGGCCCGTTCGGCAAAGCGATCAAGTTGCTCCAGGGCCTTACCTTCCTGAAACCCCTCCTTACCAAAGACCGCACGTTCTTCTGCGCTGCCGCCTTTTTCAGGGAGCGGGCCTTCCACTTTGATCTCGGAAATTCGAATATGCGGAAGCTTCCCCTCTCGCAAGAGAGTGGTCCGACTGACACCATCTTTGGGGTTTTTGAACTCGTCCTTATAGCGTTTGTTAATCGTAATCACGGATGCCCGAGACTCGTAGGGACCATTCGGAAAAATGAAACGAGGCGTCTGCCCCGCCTCCAACCAAACCTTGAACTTAATCCACTCCGGTTTCTCATCCCGCACGACAGCCTTGGCCAGAAGAGGCTCGATTCTCTGCGGGTAATGAATGTGCCCCTTGGTGGCATCGCCCGGCACCACGCCAAGTATGAAGGGCTCGGAAAAATCGATCCCGAAGATCTTGGGATCGTAATGCGTGTCCCGATGCAAGGCCTGCACCTTGACTTCCAATTCATAAAATCCCGAAACCGGCACGCCCACCTTGAAGTCTTCGATGTGCCCATAGCCGCCTTGGCGGGTATCGGTATTGGGCTGTTCATAGAGACAGAGAAACTCGTAGTTGAAGACTGCCCGATGGGAATTTGAGAGTTCCTCGTATTGCTTGAAGTTTTTCGTGAAGTGCCACTTCTTCTGCATCATCTCGGGCTTGCCGAGACGATGCTCCACCAATCTCTGGGCCGACTGGAAATACTGATCCACCAAGAACCCCGAGGTCACCAAACTTTCGCCAATCGTATCGATATGCCGGCTGGTTTGCTCCTTTGGGAAATCCAAGGTTAGGCCCAGCGTATCAACCCTCCGACCAAATAAAACCTCCAGCGTATTCTCATACTCGCGGTTCGATAGACGACGCATCACGGTTCGCCCGCCATTACTCTCAAAACGATCTCGCGCAGTAGATATCTCTTCCCACAGCGCGCGAATGACAGCCAGGCGCTCCTCATCTTCAGGCTGCTCTTTTTTCTTCGGAGGCATTTCCTTGAGCGTCACTTGATCGATGATCTCTTGCGCCGTGATCAAATCCTGCACGCTCTCCAGCGGAAGCTTGAAACTCTCAAATTCCCGCTCGCCTTTCTTCGACGCATCATCGTGACAATCGTAGCAATGGTATTCCAGGAAATCGACGATGACTTCCTTGGAGGTCTTCTCCTTCGCTCCCACCAATCCACAGGCGGTGGCCATCATGAGGAAAATTCGTTTCATTCCCATCTCTAAAAACTTTCCAAGAGAAGCGACCCTAGGAATAGGTTCCCGTGCTGGTTCCGAAGGATTCAGTTTCCACGCCCATGCGCTGTGCAATGTCGAGATAGAGGTTGCACAACGGCACTTTCTTGATGCCCTTGGTCTCTACTTTCTTCAGCTCGCCATGGCGATACCCGCCTCCGGCGAGCACGATGGGCAGGTCCGAATTGGTGTGGGAATTTCCACTGCCAATTCCACTACCGAATAAGACCGAAGTTGAATCGAGCAAAGTCTGCTCACCATCCTGCACGCCGGAGAGGCGATTTAGAAATTTCGCAAAGTGTTCAATCTGATAAGTCTCAAGAGCGATGAGATGCTTCACCGCATCCTCCTTGTTCCCATGGTGGGAAAGCCCGTGATACGACTTGTCGATCCCGAGGTGTTGCGGCAAGAAGCAGCCGCCAATTTCCAAAGTGGCAATTCTCGTCGAGTCCGTCTGCAACGCCAGCGCAATCAACTCATAGAGCATCGCAAGATCGTTCACCGTGTTAGCATTAGCCGGCTTGTCGAATGGGGCGTTCGGCTTCGGCTGGTCCGCCCAACGACGGCGCAACTCGAGTTGCTTTTCCACGTCACGGATCGAGGTAAAATACTCATCCAGCTTTTCGCGGTCTTCTTTGTTTACCTTTTTTGACAAGCCCTTGGCTTCATCGTTCACGGTATCGAGAATCGACTTCTGCAACTGGTTCTCTTTTCCGCGCTGCGCCCGACGTTCCGGTGAATCGGTCGCGAAGAGTCGATCGAAGAGCTCTTCCGGATTTGTGATCGGTGGCACACGCACCCCCGAGCGGGTCCACGAAAGCTGGCACCCGCCGTGAATTCCACCTTCAGAACCAACCGTCAATGAAGGGAAGCGCGTTTGGTTGCCCACCTCCTCGGCAAGGAATTGATCGATGGTGACATTGCCATCCTGACGATTTTTCGCCTCGTGATGGAGAACTCCGGAGAGGAAAGTGTGCACCGCAAAGTGTCCCCCTTTTAATCCATGATCGAGCCCGCGATAAACCGTCATGTTTTCGCGCATCGCTTCCAACGGCTTGAGCAAGGTCGTAGATTCGTATCCCTTGCCCGTGGTCTCCGGGAAAAAACTCTTTTGCTGAAATCCGAGGAGGTTTCCTACCGCGACAAAGCGCTTGGCGCCGATCCCCGCGCCCTGCGTGGTCTGCACCGTGGCCAGCGAGTCGGCAGTTTTCGCCATTAGCGAAGAAAGCCCGGGCAAGGCCAGCGTGGCCCCGGCCGCTCTGATCAAGAAGCGACGGCGATCAATTTCAGATTTCATCGGGGGTATTTTACACCTTTTCCCGTGAGGGCAACAGCCCCTTTTTTTTACGCAATTCCCCGGGGAGATCAAGCCAGGGAAAGCCCAACAACTTATTGATCCATTCCCATTAAAACCGGCACGCTAGAACAGGGCGTCCCACCCTTTTTAGGTGCCTCGAAGATCCTTGCGACGGCAATTACAAAAAATATCACTTTGGAGAAGTTCCTTGAAGCGTCGCCCAGATAAGCGCTATTACCTAACTAGTTTACCTGCAGATGCTCAGCGACTGAGAGAACTGACCCTGGCCTTCATAGGCTTCACCGGCGTGACCCTTGGAGCCTTGCGGAGGCAGGCAAAAAAGATCACCTCTTTCTAGGTTTCTACTTCTTCCCTCGAACCGGTGCCTTCCAGCCTTTCTTCGGCTGGCCCTGCGGGCGCACTCCATAGGCCTCCTCTGGAATCGGACTATCTTCAATGGCAAGGAGCGGAAGATCGTCGGCAAAGTGTTTGATGCGGATGTCTTTAAATTGAATCTCCATTGCAGGTCCCACATGCACCTGGAATCCCAACACGCCCTCAAGCGCACGTCCCTTTGGATCAAGGTCGACGAGATCCGCAGTTTTGTGGCCATTGATCCAATGCTTGTGATGATTCCCCTTCACCACAACGCGGTAGTCGAGCCACTCATCGGCCGGGAAGGCCTTCACCGGCATCGTTCCAACCACCCAGGGCTGGCCGTCGGGATCTACGATCACTTTCTCACCGGTATGCGCCAGAATCCGACGACCACGCTCTTCGTAAAGCATGCCATTCTGGTGGGCCGGCTTGGGCATAATATCGCATTGGTAGCCTGACACGATGTCGAGATCCACTTTAGGAAGCATCTTCCCGCGATACTGAATCCCGCTATTACCGCGTCCACTGACCTTTACCTTCACTAGCAATTCAAAGTTCCGAATCGTCGTGGCGTTCCAGGTAATGAAGCGATTCATCTTCAGCGAGCCATCGGTAATTCCCGTCAGCGCACCGTCCTTCACCGACCAATACTTCCGGTCGCCGGTCCAGCCGTTGAGGTTTTTCCCGTTAAAGATTCGCGCAAAACCATCCGGCCCCGGTCTCACCGTAACCGCCGCCGAAGCTTCGGGATGAGGGACGGTAGACGCCGTAAACGGCTGCTTCGGCGGGGCGAGCGGACCACCTTGTTGCGCCACTAATTCATCGGTCCGCTTGCGCATCTCACCGAGAACCACGGCATGCCTGGAATCCTTGGCCAGGTTGATCAACTCGTCAGGATCCTTCTTCAAGTCATGGAGGAATTCATGATCATGATCGACATAGCGAACATACTTGTAGTTGGCATTGCGCACTCCCTCGTAGGCCGGAATACGATGCCGCACCGCGAAGTGTTCGTGGAAGGTATCACTCCGCCAGTCAGATGAATCCCCACCATTCACCAGAGGCTTCAAGCTCCGGCCATCGTAGCGCTCAGGCACTTCAATTCCAGCCCAGTCGAGAAAGGTCGCGGGCAAGTCGAGATTCAGCGCCATCGACTTGCTCACCTTGCCGCGTTGAGCCGCTTTAACCCGAGGGTCAGCAATAATCAAAGGCACTTGAATCGACTCCTCAAAGTGCGACCACTTCCCGGACAAGCCCCGATTGGCCATGTGATAACCATTGTCCGCGGAATAAACCACGATGGTGTTGTCGGCCAATCCGGCTTCTTCGAGCGCCTTGAGAAAACGACCGATCGCGCCGTCGATACCACTCACCATTCGGTAATAGGCCCGCATGTTGGTTTCGTATTTCTTGGGAGTATTCCAACGCCAGAAATAGCGCTCCCGCGTGATACTCGTTTGTAAAAAATCCGGAAGCCCGTCAAAAATCTCCGGCTTGTTGAGGCGGGGCTGCTCAATGTAAGTATCATCATACATCCCGTCCACCGCACGGGGCCAGGCAAAGTGCCCGATCCCCGGGCGACGATCACCATCTTCGGCATGACAAGCATTGAACCACATATTGAGCGCGAAGGATTTGCCCTTGGGCTGGGATTTCAAAAAATCGATTCCTTTATCGACGATCAATTCCGTCTCGTGACGTAAAGTGCCGTCAGGCATTTTCTTGTAAAAGGGATTCCG
>JAKMEV010000028.1:0-3104 GCA_022425785.1 Akkermansiaceae bacterium
GGGAATAGGAGCCCTGGAACCCTCGCTCCCCCCCTGGAATATTGATTCTGCAGGCGCATACAATCTCACCTTCAATGTGGGGACAGCCGGAGACGCCAGCCCGGAGTTGAAAATTGCCGCTCTCGAAATTGCCACGATGATCAAAGAGCATTCGGGCAACTTAATCGATCTCTCCCCCAAAATCACCCGGGGTGAATCCGGGGAAATCATTCCCAATAGCCCGATCACCCTCTCGATCTCTACGACCGCCGACCCAGGAAAATCCACCCCCGTCCTTTCGGTCAAACCACCCGAAACACCGGACCAACTCGCGGACAAACTGATCTTGATGACCTTTCACTCCATCAGGAACCAGCTGGAGAAAGCGGACTACCCTCTGCCGCTCCCCATCGACGAAGCACCGAAAACACTTCTTTCCACTCAGATTACCCGCTTAATGTGGCAGGACTTCGCTGAATCGCTCATCCCCGCGAAATCAGCCCTTCCTCTCGACCCCACCGAAGCCCCGGAAACCGAAGTGAATTAATTCTAAGATTATCATCTCCCCTCACGTTACAAACTGGCGAAGTCATGCACCACCTAGCAACTCTCACTTTCCTTGCGACCGCTCTTGTGGCGCCTACTTTGCAGGCTCAAGACCCCGCACCAGAACCGCAAAGGCCCGCGATAAAAAAGATTAACGACGCCGAATATAAAATCGGCAAGGTGCACCTCAATAAAGCCACCCGCGAAATCAGCTTCGGCGCCGGAGTCAATCTCACCGAGGGTCTTCTCGAGTTCATCATCGTCAACCAAAAGGGCAAGATTCACGAAAGCCTTTTCATCTCCGACATCTCCCCGCTCAATCTCAACATCGCCCTCAAGCTCCTTGGGATCAAAGAATCACCCGAGCTCTTTGAAATCGTGGATGAGGACTACCGTCCCACTGGACAATACCCGGAGGTAGCCCCAAAAACCAAAGCCGCAGCTCGCATGGATATTTTCGTCGAATGGGGGAAGGATAAAAAACGGGTCACCCTTAATGAGCTCATTTTAAACAATGTGACCGAGAAGACCATGGACCCCGGTCCTTGGCTCAATACGGGCTCCTACATCCACGAAGGAAGGTTCAAAGCAGAAGTCACCGGCGATCTCATTGCCGTCTTCACCTCCCAACCCGCAATGATCAATTACCCCGGAAAAGATCGTGAAAACGACGACATCTGGATTACCAATACCAAGCGTGCGCCCAACGAGGGGTCCGTTGTCAAAATCATCATTAAACCTCACCAACCATGAAGTCTCTGATTACCGCCGCCATTCTGTCCCTCTCCCTTCTGCATGCTCAGGACAACCAAGGTCACCTTTCCATCAAGCTGGAGATGCAAGAGACCATCAAAAAAGGGAACGCCTATCTCCGCTCGAAACAGCATAAGGATGGCTATTGGGGCGAACCCTCCCTGCCCGCGTTCACCGCCTATGCACTTCGTGCTCAGCTTTCCGATCCTTCACTTGATCTCAAAAAGCCCCTTCCCGAAAATCTCAGCAAGGGTCTCGGCTGGCTTGCTGCCCAGCAGAAGAAAGACGGCGGCATCTACAGCACCGGGCTTGCCACCTACAATACCTCTTCGGCGATTATGGCTCTCTACATCGCCGACCCGGTGAAATACAAAGAAACCATCGTGAAAGCCCGCGGCTTCCTCATCGGACAACAAACCGATTGGGGCGTGAAAAACGAAAGTGACGACTCCTTCGATGGCGGCATTGGCTATGGCGGAAGCTACGAGCACTCGGACCTCTCGAATACCCACCTGGCACTCGAAGCCCTTTACCACACACGCTCACTCGCCACCGACACCGGCGAAAAGAAAGTCACCGAACTCGACTGGGGCGCCGCCCTTGAATTCGTGAGCCGCTGCCAAAACCTGCAGGCCACCAACGACATCGAAAATGCCGGTAACGACGGAGGCTTCGTCTACTTTCCCGGCAACTCCAAAGCCGGCGAAGAACTCGACGAAAACGGAAAAACAGCCCTCCGCTCCTACGGCTCCATGTCCTACGCCGGCCTCCTTTCCCTCGTCTACGCCGACCTCGACGCCGAAGATCCGCGGGTCAAGGCGGTCATTAAGTGGCTCTCCAACAATTACACCCTCAAAGAAAACCCCGGCTTGGATCAACAAGGACTCTACTATTACTACCACGTCATGGCTAAAACCCTCGCTGCGGCCAATATTCCTGCCCTGGAGACCAAAACTGGCAAAAAAGTCGATTGGCGCGCCGAACTCTCCACCAAAGTCATCAATACCCAGCGTGAGGACGGATCATGGATCAACAAAACCGCTCGCTGGATGGAAAATGACCCGATTTTGGTCAGTTCCTACGCCGTGATGACTCTGGAGCAGATCCACGCAACCCTGCGATAGGAGCAATTCGGCGAGATTTGAGAAGATCGGGAAGCGAGGTTGATAATTCCTTGACTCTCCCTCACCAAACTCCTATTCCCCGCCCTCCAACGAACCTTTTCCAACAAGATCATGGCACTTACCGAAGTTATTCTCCGCGAAAAAATCAACTCTCTTGGCGCTGAAGCCGACGTAGTGAAAGTCAAAGCCGGCTTTGCCCGCAATTTCCTGATCCCTTCAGGAAAGGCCTACGAAGCAACGAAAGGCAACCTTCGTCAGATTGAAAACCTTCAAAAAGCCCGCGTTCAGCGCGAAGCCGAGGAGCTTGTTGAGGCTCAGGAGCTTTCCGGCAAGATTTCCCGCATGAAGCCCAAGTTCACCCTTTCCATCGGCGCCAACGGCAAGGCCTTCGGTTCCGTCACCTCTCTCGACATCCACAAGGCTCTCGAAGACAAAGGTATTTCCATCGACCGCACCGCGATCCACCTCGGCAAGCCTATCAAGTCGACCGGCAAGACCGAGGTTGAAATCAAACTTCACGCCGAAGTGACCACCACCGTCACCGTGACCGTGGAAGCCGAAGAAGCTGCCGCCGCCGAATAAGCAGGGACACTCGATACTTTTAAGGAGCCCGGCTGATTTCAGTCGGGCTTTTTTATTGCCCTCACCCCCAAGCTCTCCAAGGTCTCCCTGTGATTGGAATGATCGATTCCGGTGTCGGAG
>JAKMEV010000087.1:0-2643 GCA_022425785.1 Akkermansiaceae bacterium
TTATTGGGGATTTGGGGCACCAGAGGATTGAGGAATCCGTGATTGAGGAGGTCATTACGACCGATTCCACTCCGGTCGAGGCGATTGGAAAAGTGAAGCCAGTTTCCATCGCTCCGATTCTCGGGGAGGCGATCCACCGCATTCATATTGGAAAATCGGTCACTTCTCTCTTTGACATTGACGGTCCTTCCGAGTAATCAACCGCCCCGCGCGGCACTATTCGCCGGAAATTAACCCATTTTAACCATGGCTAAGACCCTTACCTTATCAGCAACTACCCGCCAGCGCACTGGCTCGGGCGTTCTCAAGAAAATGCGCCGCGAAGGCCAACTTCCCTCCGTGGTTTACGGCAAGGGCCAGGAAAATCTCAACATCAAGGTCGATACCAAGGCTTTGACTGACATGCTCGCACACAGCGCTTCCGAGAGTATTTTGGTGGATCTCGAAATCGACGGGGGCAAGACCCAGTCTGCTTTCCTTCAAAGCACCCAGCACGATGCTCTGACCGGAGCTTTGGTTCACGCTGACTTTCTATCCGTAACCGAAGGTATGGTGATTACTGCCAGCCTTCCTGTGGAAGTTCACGGTGAGCCAGAGGGTGTGAAAGCCGGTGGTGTTCTCGAGCAGCTGATCCGTGACCTTGAGATTTCTTGTTCGCCGAAAGACCTTCCTGAGATTATTCACGCCAATATCGAGCACCTCGAAGTGGGTGATTCGATCTCAATTTCCGATCTCGACCTCCCTGAAGGCGTGACTCCGACTCTTGCTGGTGAGGTTCTCGTTGCGATCGTCAATGAGTCTCGCGTGACGAAGTCCGAGGAGGCTGAAGAGGGCGGTGAAGAAGCAGCGGCAGCTGAAGCCCCAGCTGAAGAGGCCGCCGCTAAATAAGCTTTTCTCCCCACATTTTTTACAACGCCCGGTTGCCTATGGCAGCCGGGCGTTTTTTAATGTCTTCTTCCAGAAATCTCCTAAAGTTCCGCCGTGAGCCTAAAATGTATCGTGGGATTGGGAAATCCTGGAGAAAAGTATCTCAAGACCCGTCACAATGTGGGTTTTCGGGTTCTCGATGTGCTTGCTGACCGGGCTGGGGCTTCTTTTCAGCCGGTATCGAAATGGGAGTCCCGGATTTGTAAGGTCGGAGATCTCATGCTGGTGCAACCCCAGACTTTCATGAATGAAAGTGGCCGGGCCATTGGCTCCCTCGCCCGGTTTTTCCGATGGAAAGCGGAGGAGATTCTCGTGGTCTTCGATGACGTGGCGCTACCGCTCGGAACTTTGCGTTTCCGCATGAATGGTGGGCATGGAGGCCATAATGGCGTGCGTTCTCTGCTGGCTCATCTGCCACATGATCAATTTGCCAGATTGAAAGTCGGCATCAGCGGATCCACCGGGGAGGCTCTCGTGGGGCACGTCCTGGGCACATTTAGTCTCGAAGAACGCGAACTCCTCGAAAACACGCTTGCAAGAGCAGCTGATGCTGTGCAGCTTGCCGCTTTGAGTGGAGTTGGAAAGTCCGCCAATGAGTTCAACACTCGTCCACAAAAAAAACCGCCAAAAGAAACGGAAGATGAATCGCAAATACGAGGCCATGATTGTCCTGAACACCCAGGGGAATGAAATTAGCGTTGACGAGCTTGTTAGCGCTGTTGGCAAGGAGATCGAAGAAGAGGGCGCCAAACTCGACGAAATTAAGCAAATCGGTCGCCGAAAGTTCGTTTACAATGCCCGCAAGCTGGACGGAGGCCACTATGTGAGCTACAAATTCGAAGCAGATTCAGATATTCTTGAGAAGATTCAGGCTCGCCTGACTCACAACGATGCGGTGCATCTTCAGCATTATCAGCGTCTTTCCTAATAAAATCCTCACCCCTCAATCATTATGGCCAGCGTCAATAAAGTTATGCTTCTCGGGAACCTCACCCGCGATCCTGAAATCCGTTACACCCCGAAAGGGACCGCAGTTACTGACTTGGGGATGGCCATTAACCGGATTCGTACCGGCGACAACGGGGAACGTATCGAGGAAGTCACCTATGTGGACGTCACCCTCTGGGGGCGCTCCGCTGAGCTCGCTGGACAGTATCTCAGCAAAGGCCGCTCGGTCTTCATCGAGGGTCGTTTGCAGCTCGACCAATGGGACGACAAAGCCACTGGTCAGAAGCGCAGCCGTCTCCGTGTTGTCGGAGAGAACATGCAGTTCATCGGTGGCCAGGGACAAGGTGGCGGTGGCGGAAATGCCCAGGGTGGCAATCAGCAACAATCGAGACCCGCCCAACAACAACAGCAGCCGTCCGGAGATTCCGCCCCACCACAAAGCGGAGGAGCAGCAGCATCAAGCTTCGATGATGATGCCGATGACATTCCGTTTTAGGATCTGAGTAATTTCAGACCAAAATTTTCAGAGGGAGCTTTTACCGGCTCCCTTTTTTATTTGGCCGGATTTGTTTCAGTAGGTGGATGACATTCTTGGTCGCGGGTTGATCACGACTTCGCTGTCGTGCATCGGTTCGATGGTGACCCATATAGTCAAGTAAATCGGTTTTCTCAAATGAGTCAGGGCATCTCCAGTAATTCGAACCCTCCGATGGTAGCGTTTGTTTTGTTGTTGGCGGTCTGAAGCACGCCGACGACAGTGCCAAGTCG
>JAKMEV010000093.1:0-10547 GCA_022425785.1 Akkermansiaceae bacterium
GAATTACTCAATTTCGACTCCAAGATCCCTAACGCGGCAGCCGTTGCCGTCTGGAAAATCCCAGCTACCGGGGACAATATTAAACGTAGCCGTCGATTCAACATCCTCAGTTCCATCCTCAGCGATCGCATGCGTGAGGAGATTCGTGAGAAGCTTGGCGGTTCCTACAGCCCCCGTGCCGGCGCCGCACCCAGTCAGGTCCTCGATTTCGGAATGATGCGTGCCATGGCCCAGGTGAAACCGGAAGAGACAAAGAAATACGGCGAACTCATGATCAAGCTCGCTCACATCATGGCCCAGAAAGGAGTAACTCAAGATGAACTCGAACGCTCGCTCAAGCCCCTTCAATCCAATCTCAAGGAATCTCTCCGCGACAACGGTTATTGGCTTGGCTCCGTCCTCGGAGCGAGTCAGGAAAAACCTCACGTTCTCAACTGGGCCCGCACCCGCGATAGCGATTACGCCGCCGTCACCGTGGAGGAGCTCAACGCTCTCGCCAAAGAATTCCTCACCAAAGATAACGCGCTTCTTTACGAGCTCGTCCCAAAGGAAAGCAAGAGGAAGGAATAGAGATGATCCGTTTTCTTGTTTCCACGCTGACTGCCACTCTTATTTTGAGTGGTAACACGTTCGCTCAAAAAAAGAAAACTAAGCCTTTTCAGTGGGTTAATACCCCTACGAAAGCGCTTCCCCCGGGAGCGAAGCACGCCACCTTTCAGAGCGCCTCAATGCAGCTGAAGGTAGGATACACTATTTACCTTCCTCCATCATACTCGACTGAATTGGAAGTGCGCTTTCCGGTGGTCTACCATCTTCATGGTGGACGCCCTGGCAGTGAGCTGAAAGCCATTCAACTAGCCCGTTTTGTTGATAAAGCAATCAAAGCAAAGGAGATTAAGCCAACAATTTACGTCTTTCCCAATGGGGGTCCCATCAGTTGGTATAACTACCCTCAAGTTAAGAATGGTGCCGGTGAAGATATCTTTGTCAAAGAGCTTATCCCACACATTGACAAAACCTACCGTTCCAGTGGTTCCAGCAAAGGTCGCGCTATTGAAGGATTCTCCCAGGGAGGGCGCGGCACTACCCGAATCATGTTTAAGCACCCCCACCTCTTCAGTTCTGCCGCGCCCGGAGGATCAGGCTACGAACCGGAGCAACGAATAAGGGATAACAACGGAGCCGAGAGTGAGCGGATGAATTTCGCACCCGGATACAACACCTGGGATCTGGCGAAAAAGTATTCAGAGACGAGGAGGCGACCGAAGTTTCCAATTCTCCTCTGGGTCGGCACAAAAGGCTTCAACTACGAGTTCAACCTCAAGTTTGGCAAATTCCTCCAAGAGCTTGAGATTCCCCACTCAAAACTCATTATTAAGGGGGCTAAACACAGCGCCTCTCAAATTTACGAAATGCGCGGCTTGGATCTAATGAAGTTCCACCAAAAAAACTTCGCGGAGTAGCCCTCGAATTAAATACCGAGCTCCCGACGAATCAAATCCAATGCACGCTGGCTGACTTGCTGCTTAAAATCGAGCCGGTTACGGGGATGAATTTCATTGAAGGTCTTCACTTCTTCCTTGGTCGCCAACCCGATACAAACAGTCCCTACCGGCTTTCCTTCACTCCCTCCGCCAGGTCCGGCAATCCCAGTCACGCTGACAGCAATATCGGCTCCGCTCTCGCGCAGAGCGCCCGCCGCCATTTCCCCAGCGACCTCTTCACTTACGGCACCATGCGCCCTCAAGGTCTCTTCGGAAACGCCGATTAGCTGCGATTTCGCTAGATTCGAATAGGTCACGAATCCATGGGTAAATACCTCACTAGAGCCCGCCACGTCCGTGATCCGGTTGGCGATCAATCCTCCCGTGCAGCTTTCCGCAGTGCTCACCTTCTTGCCCGCTTTCTGAAGCGCGTGAACGACGGTTGCTTCGAGACTACCACCGTCATCCGACACTAGGAATTCACCGAAGTTATCAACCGCGAGTTGCCGCCCTGCGGCAATGGCTTCCTCCGTGCCGATCAAACGAAGATCAACCTCGCCAAGACGGGCACAGTAACCAATTTCAAGATTGTCGATCTCCGCCAGCGCCTTATCGAGACTCTCATGAAAATCACTTTCGCCAATCCCGACAAACTTCAACTCCTGCACTAAGGAAATGTTCTCCACTCCGGCGAGTGCCTTGATTCGAGGTAAGACCTCGTCATGAAACATGGGGTAGAGCTCCCTCGGCGGTCCGGGTAAAAGAAAGATTCCACAGGTAGGCTCCCCACCCAATCGCGGCGGGGCGTAAATTCCTGGGGCTGTGCCATTTTTGTTAAGAAGAACATCAGAGCCAACCAACACCTCGGCTTGCTTGAGATTTGAATCTGCCATTACCCGGTTGCGCTTGGCGAAAAAATCCTTAAGAGACCTTAATGCGGCTTCGTCTTCGATCAACTCAACCCCCAGCACCTTCGCAGTCGCCTCACGAGTGATGTCATCGCTGGTTGGACCAAGTCCACCGGTCACGATAACGACATCACAGCGGTGACTCGCTTCACGCAGAGCCTCTTCAATGGCGATTCCGTCGGGCACGGTCATTTGGCGTTGCACGCGCAGGCCCCACTTCACCAATTCTTGTCCGATCCACGTTCCGTGGGTATTCGCTGTCGAACCCAGCAAGAGCTCCGTCCCGGTATTTAAAATCTCAATCCTCATCTTCGTTCCAGACCACCTCCTTGGCATCGCCCCAGAGATTTTCAAGGGCATACATGTCACGAAGTTCGTAATCGAGGATATGGACCATGACGTCGATGAAATCGAGAACGACCCAGCGGGTGGCCGCTTTACCCTCGGTGGCATTAGCCGGGTCCGATCCCTTCTCCTTTACCAGCTTTTCGATGTCACGGGTGATTGCCTTCAGATGCGGCATGGAATTTCCCGAACACACGATCATGAAATCTGTCAGAGTGGAAATTCCCCGTAGATCGAAAATGCGAATATCTTCGGCTTTTGTTTCATCAGCAGCCTCGGCACAAGCGAGGGCGAGATCGAGTCCGTTCATCATAAGAAGCTATGGAAATAAGATGGTCCCTTAGACGGGAAAACCGGCTATGTAGCCGGCCCTTGTCCTGAAAAATCCATCCATTCCCAGCAAAACGCGAAGAATGGTGGAGCGTAGCGGATTCGAACCGCTGACCCCCTGCATGCCATGCAGGTGCTCTACCAACTGAGCTAACGCCCCTCATTCCTTCAGGACGGGCGAAGGAGTAGAGTCAGGCCCCCTTGCTGGCAAGCGAAAAACGCACCCATTCCAAATTTGGATCAGTCGAATCCTTGCGCTCAGACAGGAATTAAAGTAAGATCTAACTATGTCAGCAATTCTTATTCCGCTTACCAAGGGATTTTTGGGACTTATGGGTGTCTCTTCGTTTATGTTCCTCAGCGTCAGACGGGATGTGGAATTACAGGTTCAAAAAATGGACTTAAGGGCAAGAGAGTTTGAGTTGGAGGCAGCCGAGTTGGGCCACGAACATAGAGAACTTGAACTCAAAGCAGTCCCCGAAAAGAAGTAGGAGAGTCGTTTGCACTCTGAATTCTTCTCCCCCTTAATTTCAGGGGAGCCATCCTGGGCTGAAATCGTCGGTGTCAAAATCGGGGCCCCAAAGATTGAGCAACTGTTAGCAGTGCCGGGTAAGGAATAGCGCTTCGCTAATCTAACATCTTCTCATTCAAACCCGCCTCGGGCATTCCGCAGCTAACCGATCTACTGAGAGTTAGTCGTCGCCTCGCAATCTGCCGGTAACACCAATCCCGTAACGATAGCGGAAATACCCTCATTGAAATCCCGACAAGGGTTGCCACTCCGCCCGTAGCAACCAACAATCGCTCCACCGCCAGAGCCGCCCTGCTCAACTCCCCCTCACCGTAGAACGCCATCGAATCTTCGTTGAGCGCAACGCCCACTCTTCTCGCAGACTCTCCCTCCAAGGGTGCAAATCGAAGCCGGTCTTGCTCATCCAGTCGATGCAACCACTTGACAGCTCCCTGACACATCAGGCAGTCACTGTCGAAAAAGACAATATTACGCACCTCATCCTCCATCACAGTTAGCTTGCCACATCCCATCGAAAAATCGATGCTCTCTTTAAAGAATGTCCGAGAATACCCGCATCCACGACCTCCCCGACGATCAGCGGCCGCGGGAAAAAATGGCAAACCTGGGTGCGGGAGCCCTCTCCAACGAAGAGCTCCTAGCGATCTTCCTGCGCACCGGGACCAAAGGATCCAGCGCCATTGAAATCGGACGTCAATTAATCACCAAGCACGGCAGTGTCGCAGGCCTGGCCAAACTGGATCTCCACGAACTCTGCAAAGAACACGGACTGGGGCTTGCCAAGGCCTGCCAACTTCAGGCCGCCTTCGAGCTTGGCTCCCGGGCTGTTCGCGAAGGCTCTAAATCAACCCCGCTCAGAAACTCCCGGAATATCTACGATTTCCTCGCGCCCCAACTGGCTCACCTTCCCACCGAAAAACTTTTCGTTCTCTCCCTCGACAGCCGGCTCAACCTCATCCGCATGCGTGAGCTTTCTAGTGGAACCACCAGCAGCACTGTTGCCAACATTCGTGATGTCCTCCGCCCCGTCATCATCGATCAGGCCCACGCCTTCATCATCGCTCACAATCACCCTTCCGGCGACACCACCCCGAGCACTCACGATCAAACGTTCACGACCAATCTCTCCAAAGCCGCCAGGCAAATGGAGCTCCCCTTCATTGATCACATTATCATCGGACGTCCCCTGGATGGTGCTGCACCTTACTTTTCCTTTTTTGAACACGACCGCCTTTAAAATCCATCATGCCAGAAATTCATCCCACCGCCTTGGTCTCTGAAAACGCGCAACTCGACGACGATGTCGAAGTTGGCCCATTTTCCATTATCGAAGACGGAGTTATTATTCGATTCGGTTGCCGCATTAATTCACACGCCAAGATTTGCCGCGGAGTTACAATGGGCAGAGAGAACACCATCGAACACGGAGCCGTCATCGGCGGAGCTCCCCAGGATCTTGGATTCAATTCGAGTGTGGATTCAGGCGTCCTTATTGGAAACGGAAACACATTCCGGGAATATGTCACGATCCACCGCAGCACCCAAGCCGGCGAGAACACCATCATCGGAAACGAAAATTACCTCATGGCCGTCGCTCATCTCGCGCATGACGTCGTGATCGGAAATAATAATATTCTTGCCAACAATACCATGATCGCCGGCCATGTCACTCTGGGGAATAACACTTTCCTTGGAGGAGGTGCCGGCGTCCACCAGTTCACTCGTATCGGGGACTGCGCCATGGTTCAGGGGAATGCCGTGATGACCCGGGATGTTCCACCCTACTGCATCGTCCATCAAGTCAACCAACTCTCCGGCCTGAACTCCGTAGGCCTCAAACGGGCAGGATTCTCTCCCGCGGAGCGCAAGGAAATCAAACTTGTATACACCACCCTTTTCCGCAGCAAAGGTTCCCGTGCCGAGAACCTTGCCGAGGCCGATCTTCAGACCTGGGGAGACGCCGCAACCGCGCTAATCGAAGCGGTGCGAACTCCGTCCTCAAAGGGAATTTTGACCCGCTGAGTGCTTTTTTCTTTTGCAAAAAGTCCGGCAACTCCTTACCGACCTGTCAGACATATTATGAGCAAGCGAGTTCTCCTCACCACGACGTCTTTCCAGGATACTCCTGGAACACACCAAGATCTCCTCAACTCCCAGGACTGGGAGATCATACGTGCTCGCGGGCCACTTTCCGAAGTGGAAATGCTCGATCTTGCCGGCGATTTCGACGCCTTTCTTTGTGGCGATGACGCTATTACCTCCTCCGTAATCGACAAGTCGCTCCCCCGCCTCCAGACCATTTCCAAATACGGCATCGGGCTCGACAAGATCAATGTCGAATACGCCACCGAAAAAAAAATCCCCGTCCTCTTTACCCCTGGCGTCAATCATACCACCGTCGCTGAACACACCTTTGGACTCCTTCTCGGTATCACCAAAGACATCCAATCCAATGCAGTCGCCGTGCAAAATGGCGAGTGGGTCGCCGGATGGAAAAAGCCCGTGGGTAACGAGATTATGGGCAAGACCATCGGCATCCTCGGCCTCGGACGCATCGGTAAGGAGGTCGCCATACGCGCCAAAGCCTTCGGCATGGAAATCATCGCCTTCGACCCCTACTTCGACGAAGCCTTTGGCGAAAAGCATGGCGTCAAGAAGTGCGCTGAGATGGACGATGTTCTGCACAACTCCGATGTCGTCTCTCTCCACTGTTTCCTCACCAAGGAAACCGAAGACATGATTAACGCCGCCAAGATTGCCGAAATGCGCGACGGGGTTATTGTTCTCAACTGCGCCCGTGGCGAACTCGTCAACACCAACGACATCGCCGGCGGTCTCAAGAGTGGCAAGGTGGGCGGTTACGGGGCCGACGTTCTCGACGCCGAACCACCAGCGCCCGATCACATTCTGATCGGCGCCCCGAATTGCATCATCACCTCGCACATCGGATCCCGCACTCACGAATCCGTCCAGCGCCAGGCCAACCGATGCCTCCACAACGCGATTAATTTCTTCGCTGGCGAAGACGACGTCCTCTGTGCCAATGGCCTTCTCTAGTTTCTCAACAACTTCTTAACTTAGTAAACAATCCCATGTCCCTAGACATCAAACCAGCCTCAGAATGCGCCTACGACATCTTGTCGATGGGCGAAATCATGCTCCGTCTCGATCCCGGTGACGGCCGCGTTCGCACCACCCGTCAATTCCAGGCCTGGGAAGGCGGTGGGGAATACAACGTTGCCCGTGGGCTCCGTCGCTGCTTCGGTAAGCGCGCCGCCGTCCTCACCGGGTTTGTCGATAACGAAGTCGGACGCCTCCTCGAAGACCTCATTCTCCAGGGTGGCGTCGATACCCAGTTTATCAAGTGGGCCGACTTCGACGGACTTGGAGTGGCTGCGCGAAACGGACTCAACTTTACCGAACGCGGCTTCGGCGTGCGCGCCGCAAAAGGCACCTCCGACCGCGGGCACACTGCAGCCTCCCAACTCACCGTCGACGACTTCGACTTCGAACACATCTTCGGAGCCCTCGGCGTTCGCTGGTTCCACACCGGTGGTATTTTCGCAGCCCTCTCAGAAGGCAATGCACAACTCACCATCGAGGCCTGTAAGATTGCCAAGAAGCACGGCACAATTGTTTCCTACGACCTGAACTATCGTCCTTCCCTATGGAAATCCATCGGTGGTCAGGCCAAGGCCCAGCAAGTCAACCGTGAGATCGCCAAGTATGTCGACGTCATGATCGGTAACGAAGAAGACTTCACTGCCTGCCTCGGATTTGAAGTCGAAGGTGTTGACGAAGAAAACATCACCGGTATCGACGTTTCCAATTTCAAGAAGATGATCGAGAAAGCCGTTGCCGAGTTCCCTAACTTTAAAGCAACCGCGACCACACTCCGTGAAGTGCACACTGCTTCCGATAATGACTGGGCCGCCCTCACCTGGCACGACGGCGAATTCCACAACTCAGTCAACCGCGACCACCTCGAAATCTTCGACCGCGTTGGCGGTGGTGATTCATTTGCCTCCGGACTTATCTACGGATTCCTTGAATACAACGACGCCGCCCAAGCTGTCGAATGGGGAGCCGCCCACGGCGCCCTCGCCATGACCACTCCCGGAGACACTACCATGGTGACCCGCGACGAAGTAGCCAAACTTGTCGGCGGAGGCTCCGCCCGCGTGGATCGATAGACCCACTACATTTCAACTGTAGCCCTGTCTCTTCCTCTGAGACATGGGCTTTTTGTTTCCCTAACGCCGATAATATTCACTCTCTTTGTGAATCCTGGATGAGCAACTCGTGAATTATTTATCTCACTCCCAGCTCCATCAAGCGGTCGACGGCCCATTGGTGCCCCTCGCGAAACTCGAGTTGATCGCCCTCATCTGCTTTCAAGAACTTCCAGCATTCCTGAGCTTTCCGGAGATATCCAATCGCCAGGTCTTTCTTGCCGGCCAGATTGGCAGAGTAAGCTAGATCTCCGCAAAGATAGGCGAGTGATTTTCGAACTGTCCCCGGATTTGGTCTCTTCGCTCCTGACTTTAGAAGGGCTGTCAATTCGTCATGAGCGGCGGCGCCCAACTTCAACTCCTCGTCCTTCTTCCCTTCCTGACCAAAAATTCCGGCCTGCTGCCATTTTAAAGACGCGATAAGGTATCGCGCATTCCAATCTTCCGGGTCCTTGGTGATAACCGATTGCAATGAGCTGATGGATGCTTCCAGAAGCTTCCCAGCCTCAGCCGGTTTTCCTTCGTCTCTCAAAAAGGTGGCTAGAATTCCGTTTTGAGACGAAAGATCGAAGATCACATCAGGGTCACCTGGCATCTTGGCGAGGAGGCTGGAAAGTTTTTTGACTCCTTCCTTCGCTAGTTTTTCGGCCTCAAAGGATTTCCCTTCCTGCCAAAGAGCCACCGCCCTGGCTGCATTTGCGGAGGCAATTTGATATTCTAGATCCGGATCTGGTTTTTCTTGTTTGGCGATGAGCTTGAGAAACTCCTTGGCAGCTTCACCACGAAGTTTCGCCACATTCTCGGTTACGCCGGCCCCCTCAGCAGTTGCCGCTGCGGCAAGATAGGTTCGGCCAAGCGTCATGGCGAGGGTCGGGTTCTCGGGGGATAACTTCGTCAGTTCACGATACCCCTTCAAGCACTTCAGATAAAATGCCAGAGCCGACTTTCCATCATCATTAGCTTCTGCATTCCGGGCTCGCACCAAGTCCAATGCCGTTTCCGCGCGAATTCTCTCCTTTCCCTCCTCTGGCCAAGCGGATCGAATTGCCGCACTCGTTGAAATAATGTCGTCGTCAATATTCTTTTCGTTTCGGACGGATTTTAAAAGCAGTAATCGGAGCTTGGCTCGCGCCTTGCATTCACGTGGCAGCCCCTCAATCTCCAAAGCTGATTGCAAGGCGGCTTCGCCTAATTTAACATCACCCATCGCAAGGAGGATCTCAGCGTATCGTAGTCGTAAAGTCGCTGCCTGGGATTTTAATTCAGGCCTCGCGTCCATCCCCTCAAGTTGCTCTTGAATCTTCTTTGCCAGCAAGGAAAGACGTTCTTTACGGCCCTCTAGAACGGGATACCCTTTCACCCCCTTTTCAAGGAGCCATCGGAAAAGATGCTCGCTGGTTTCCTGCGCCGAAATGATTTCGCTTTGCGATTGGGACTGCTCGTTCTCGAGAGACTTCTGGAGTGTCCTCTCCCGCTCCAAGGCGCCGTCCAAGGAGCGCTGTGTTTCATCCCGAACACCTTCCAGATTAGAAATGGTAGAAGTCGCAGTATCCCGATATTGATCAAATAGCCCCTTCCTCTTTTCCGAAATGACTTTGTTTTTCTCCACGGTAATTCCCCACATAGCACCCAGTCCGATCGCGACCAGAGTAATAAGTATCGCCACAGTGCGAATCTGTCGGCGACGCTTGTGATCCTTGTTACGATCCATTTGTCGGCGTTTTTGGTCGGCTTCAACAATAAAATCCCGCTCGATGGATTCGAAATAGCGAGCGACTTCGCGCATGTCACTGGGTCGCCCCATGGCATCGAGACCGAGACAGAAATTAATCATCTCCCAACGGCGCGATTCCCTTTCGTCCTCTGGTTCACTTTGCCAGGTGACATCGGGATCTGTTTCCAGCCAAGCCGCGATACTCTCCCGATCCGAATCGACATAAAATCGCTCCTCCGTTCCTGGCGCGGGGCTGAAGGGTGACAGGGTATCGTGACAACGCGGGAACCTCCCCGTGAGCAAGCGGTAAGCTAGCACGCCGAAGGCGTAGACATCCCACTGGTATCCGGCTTCCTCAAGATAGCCCTCAGGATTTCGTAATTGCTCCGGCGGAGAATACAATAGGGCGTCGCTGTATCCCAAATGATGAACTCCAGGCATCATGCCGCTTGCGAAATCCGCCAGAAGCGGCCCTCCATTGGGGCCGAGAAAGATGTTTCCCGGCTTAAGATTGCCATGGGCAACCTTCGCCTTGTGCATGATGGCGAGGCGATTTGCCAACTTGATGAGAAAAGGCCAAGCTTTATCCGTCTGACAATAGTCGGCGAAAAAAACCTGAAGATTGCGCGGACGATATCGCTCAACGCCACCTACCATCTCCAATCGCTCGGCCATCAGAGGCATTACCAGGCAGGCCGGACGAGTATTGAGGGCATAGGCCTGAATCTGCACCGTAACGTCCTGAGCCCCGGCGTTCTGCAACCTGGCGATGCGATTCTCCAACAATGCTGGATTTGAAGCCATGGAATCGAGGACTTTGACGACGCAATCTTCCTCATTTTGTCCACTGGCATCGTAAACAGTCCCCGATGCACCACTCCCGATTTCGGAGCGAATGGTAATTCCATCAATCTTAGGAGGCTCCATTTCAGGTGGTTCCCAAGAAAGTTCGCTGATTCCCCCCAAAAAGTCCAGCTTGACGCATTTTCTATACAATTGTTT
>JAKMEV010000108.1:0-4663 GCA_022425785.1 Akkermansiaceae bacterium
CAGCTGCACGGGGACGAATCCCGCGAAGACATCGACTACTTCCTCGACCAAAACATTCCGGTCATCAGAGCAGTTAGTGCCAAAAATCTCCCGAGCGATCTCCCCTCGAACAAAGATTTCGCCCTTCTCATCGACACCCCGGCAGGCAAAGACTACGGCGGCACCGGAAAAACATTCGACTGGTCCATCGCCCGTGAGTTTATCGCCAGCCATCCCGAACTTCCCATCCTTCTCGCCGGTGGCCTCAACCCCGACAACGCCGCCGAAGCCCTCGCCAGCGTCCAACCCGCCGCCCTCGACATTGCCTCCGGAGCAGAAATCAGCCCCGGAGTGAAAGATTTCGATAAAATTAACTCCCTTCTCTCGATCCTACCATGAATCACGTTTTCCTCATCTTCCTCGGCGGAGGCCTCGGTTCGGTGGCTCGCTGGGGACTTTCCTCGGGCATTCAAACGCTTGCCAAAAACACCTCGCTCAAGAATTTCCCGATCGGAATTCTTACCTGCAATGTCCTCGGCTGCTTCCTTATCGGCTGCCTTTTCGGATTTTTGACCTCAAAAACGACCCCTCCATGGGTCATGCCGCTCCTCGCCACTGGGTTCCTCGGAGGCTTCACAACTTTTTCAACTTTCGCCAAAGATACTCATTCTCTATGGGTGAATGGCCTTACATATCTCGCTTTTTTTAAAATAATTCTCTCGGTCGCTCTGGGGGTCGCCGCAGTCTTCATCGGGATAAAAATCACCCAAAGCGCTTAGTATAAGATTTTTAAACAAATCTAAACCATCCAAAAACAATGTAAAATTTTAGTCGTATTTTGGCGTCCCTTATATTAAACACTACGAAACCGATTTCCGGTCAACTCAAGGGACCCGCATAGTATGATGACTTACCAACGCCTCGCCGCTCGTGCCGGCCTCCCCGCTTGGATGCTCATTTCCCAGCTTGCTGTAGCTCAGGAAACTCCCACTGAGGAAAAACCTGCTGAACCGGAAAAAACCGAAGAGCCGGCCACTCCGGAGAAAACCGCTCCCGGAAACCGAGCGCTTCCCAAGCCCAAGCTTCCCAAACCCAAAGATCCCAGCGAAACACCCGGCGGGCCAGCCACCGATCTACCCGAAGTGGAAGTCCCTCTCGATGGCATTCCCATCGTTCCCGGAGTCCCTCTCCCCGAAGGCGACCCACTCTTAACCACCACTGGAGATGCCTCCATCCTCCACTCGGCAGGCCCTAAGGCCCCGGATCCGGAAATTCCCGGTCTTTTAATCAACGATGCTCCGCTCCTCCTCGACGAAAACGCCAATCAGGGAAGTGGAAGCTTCCTCGCCGAGGAAGCCGCCCTGGGTGGACGGAATAATCACACCGAAGGACTCGTCCTCTCAATCGGAGTCACCGAAAATTACTCTTCCAACCTCGAGTTGGACGAAACAGATCGCCTTTCAATTTTCTACACGAGTATTGAACCTGGATTTTCCTACCGTTCTGCACCTAGCGGCGGTGCCACCAATGTTGTGGCCTTTGACTACAACGTAGGATTCGACATCTACCACGACAGCGCAGTAGACGATGCCACCAACCATCGCGTCGCCACCATCCTCACTCACAACGGCGCGAAACTCATCGCCGAATTCACAGGTGAATATTTGCGCTCCACCGAGTCAAGTCGCTTCACAGAAAGCCTTTCTGAGAACACCACCGTCTCGGCAAGACTCAATCTAAACTACAAGCTCAGCGCTAAATCCAAACTCTCGGCTTCAGCTAATTTCAGCCGCGCAGAGAGCGACGCTGGAGCATCCAATATCAGCGACCTTTTCGGAGCCTCCCTCAGCGGACTCTACATCTATACGCAAAAACTGAGCCTGGGACCCTCGCTTCGCTTCGCAAAGAGTGACTCTGACGCCACTGGAAGCATCTCTTCAGTCGCCTTGGGAGCAGATGTCCGCTATCGCCCCACGCAGAAAATCTTTCTTCAATCAACCCTCGGCGTGGAAAGTGTCGACCTCCCTCAGGATGGCTCGGAAACCAGCCCCACGGCCACTTTTAGCGCCCAATATAGCCCGAATCCAATCTGGAGCTTCAAGGGCGAAGTGCGTTACGAAGCCATCCCCATCAACTCCCGATCCAGCTCAACGATAGGTCGTGTTCCCGGCCAGGATCCGCTTGAGCGCCTCAATGGCCCCTCCACTGATGGAGACCAGCAACTCAACACTTCCCTGAGTCTCAGCTACACCCCGGGCAATGATTGGCGCGTTAATGCGACCTTCAACCACCGCACCTCGCCTTCAATCATCAACCCCGACGAGAGCATCGCGGACTCTTCGATTGGCTTGGGAGTCTCGCGAGACTTTGGTAAATCAGAGCTCTCCCTGCGCCTTTCAAACAGCACCACCGAGTTCGAAGGACTTGCCTTGGGAACCGATGGCACGGGCGGAGATCAGGAATTTCAGCAGATCGCCCTCTACTACGACTACCCGGAATTGTTCAATGGTTTTGACCTCAACGCCGGAATTAGTTATTTGGAGAATACTGGCAGTAGAAAATATGATGAGGTTGGTGTATCTGTCTCAGCAAATTACCGCTTCTAGACCATAACCATACCTTTATCGTGAAAATTCACCTTATTCACTTCCTCGCTCTTCTGGGCTTCTCCATTACTTCAGTATCAGCACAGGAAGAAAGGGACGGAGACGGTGAGGATAAAAAGGTAGCAAATACGGAAGCTAAGCCAGCAACCAAATTCAAGCCTTCCAGCAACTATCGCCTCAGAGGCGGAGACGAGGTGCAACTCATCGTCTATGAGGAAGAAGAGCTGAATAAAACAACCACTCTGACCCCGACCGGAGAAGCCTCCTTCCTTCTCATTGAGTCAATCAACCTCAATGGATTGACCCTCGCTGAAGCCGCAGCAAAAATTGAGAACGCATTTAAGCCGGACTACCTCAAAAAACCCAAAGTCACTCTTGATCTCATCACAGCGGCCGACGAACGAGTCAGTGTCAGTGGTGCAGTTGTTTCGATGGGACAAATCGCGATTCCCCAGGGAGGAACACTCGACATTCTGGGTGCCATTTTACGAGCTGGCGGCCTGAGCGAGGAGGCTGATAAATCTAAAATTGTTGTCACTCGAGGAAAAGATCGCCAGGTCTATCACTTAGACGCCCTTTCTGAGCCGGGAGCCGACCCCGTCCTTCTCCTGAATAACGACAACATCGATGTCGGCATTCACCCCCACGCCAACAAATCTGTCCTCGTCATGGGGGAAGTCCACAGCCCCATGGATATCCCCTTCCCTCTCGACTCACCGCTGACAGTCGGCATTGCCATCGGTCGCTGCGGAGGGGCAAAAACCACCGCCCATGCACCAGGCATCACTATTCAACGAAACGGAAAAACCCTCTCCCTCAATGCCGGTTCCAAAACGAAATTAGCACCAGGTGACGTCCTCAAGGTCCCTCCCAATCCCTACATCGGAAAATTCGTCACCGTCACCGGGCAGGTCAACACTCCCGGCCAAGTTCCTTTTGCCACCAATGGCAGCCTCAACATCGCAACCGCCCTCACCCTGGCCGGAGGAAAAACCCAAATCGCCGATCTCAGAAAAGTCTCCATTCTGCGCACCGTGAACGGCAAGCCCACGACCTACAAAGCCGACGTTCGCGCCATGCTTGAGGGTAAACAAAAAATGTTCTCCTTAAAAGTAGGCGACATCGTTGTCGTCGGAGAACGCCTCTTCTAACACGCCCCTTCCTTCAGAATCACACCCTCTAAAGACCATGGCCAAACTTCGTAGCACCCCAGAACCCGTCGACTCCTATTACGACGAAGCCCAGGCGGAGATTAAAAAGTCTCCGGGTTTGTTCGACCTTGCCTATCTTCTCCCCCGCCTGATCGCGCGCTGGCATTGGATTCTTATCGGCAGCCTTCTGGGTGTCGTCCTCGGAGTGATCACCATCCGGATGAGCGTGCCGGAGTACCGCTCCACCGCCACCGTTCGAGTCAAAAGTCAAAACTCCGGCTCCATGGGTAATTCCAGCGACTCCGACGATATCGACCTCCAAAGTCTTGAAGCAGCAGAGGACATCCGAAGTGATTTCGACCGAACCGAACTCTTCCTCGCCGTCGCCAGCGACCCCACTGTCCGTAATTTGGCCAACCTGATCCCACCCGAAGCGCCCAGTATCATGGAGGTTTTCACAGCCAAGAAAGCCGAGGAGAAGAAGGTCTTTGCAGAAGCGCCGGCGCCGGAACAACTTGCCGGTATCATTAGCGGATGGACCAGCTCGGAGGTCCGCCGCGGCACTCGTCTGATTGACATCTCCGTTAATCACACCGACCCCGATGTCGCGCAAGTCATTGCCAATCAAATTATTCAACAATTCATTAACATCAGAGAGGGAGTAAATGAAGAGGGCAAAAAATCAGACCTGCAACACCTTCTGACGGCAGCTAAAGAAAGAGAATCGGAGCTCGAAACCGCCCGTCGACGCGCCGGGACCTACACCCCAGCTCTCGAGGCCGAAAAGGAAATGGCTGTTGCCGAGAAAGCCATTCAAGACCTCTCCATTCGCTACGGCCTCAAACATCCAAAAATCATTTCCGGAACCGACCACATTAACCTCAAAACAAAAATCCTTCTCAGCGCGATGAAGGACGTTCTTTCCAG
>JAKMEV010000142.1:0-4809 GCA_022425785.1 Akkermansiaceae bacterium
GAAGTCAATAAAGCCCGCTGCAGCATTACCTGGTGAGCGGACTGTTTTCGAACTTCTAGATGGCGACCGGTAGCGGCTGCCGGGGCGACCCTAATCATTTCAAAAACTACGTCAATATTTTTGGAGACATTTTTTCATCTTTTGGGATTGTCTTTATAAGAAACTGATGATGAGCATTTTGAAACAAGGTGGTCTCCAGGGGTTTTTGACACCAAGCCCCAATCTCACCAAAACAAGTATTCAAAAGCTTAATTTCCCTCAGGCCTCGCTACTTCCGTTGCCACAACATCGACAATTCCCGCCCCCCTCCCTGCCTACTTTCGTAGGTCTCTGAAGGCTCCCCAGACCACTCCAACGAGAAGCCTTTATCGAAGAGTTGATGGAGCTCTGCCACCGAAACATGAAACGGCGGCCCATCTCCCGGGGGATGATCTGGATTGGGGAAAAAGACCCCGAGTAAATAACCACCCTGTCGAATAAGAGAAGCCATCGCCGCCGCATAATTCAATCTCTTTTCGGGAGGAATCGCCGAGAAGCAAGTATGCTCCCAGACCATATCATAAGCGCCCTCCTTCCCCTCGGACCACTCGAAAAGATCACCACACTGCCAAGAAATATTTTCCAAGGGATATTTCTCCTTCGCCTCCATCACCGCCTCCTTGGCAATATCCAGGCCTTCAATCTCCCCTCCGGCCGTCCCGGCGATCAGGGCGGCATCGTGTCCAAATCCGCACCCCGGAATCAGCAAGCGATCAGATTCCGCAAATAGTTCCCGATATTGCTCCAATAAGAAAGGGAGCTCCGGATGGGGCTCCCCTTTTTCCCAGGGCGTGTCACCTTGACGATAACAGCGGCCCCAGTCCATGAAGTAAGCAGGATCTACCAAGCAGAACCGCTACGGCGCTGCTTTTTGTATTTCACGATTCCGTTGACGATCCCGTCTGAAATCGCTTCGCGATACCAACCTTCCTTGGTGCGTCCACGTTCTTTGGAATTCGAGACAAAACCACACTCCACAAGAACAGCGGGATTCTGGGCATAACGAATCACGTAATAGCGAGCATACTTTACGCCGCGGTTCACGACTTTAACTTTATCCAACATTCCTCCGTGAATGGCATTGGCCAGGGGTTTCGACCTGGATGAATGGTAGAAAGTCTCAAGGCCGGAAACATGAGGCTTCCAAGTGTAATTGTAGTGAATGCTCACAAAGATGGAGTTGGAATAGCGATTGCCGATTTTCACCCGACCCGGGAGCGAAATGAAGTTATCACTCTTTCGGGTCATCACGGTCTTGAATCCCTTGCTTCGCAGCTTCCGGTCAATCCGCCACGCAGTGTCCAGCGCCAGCCATTTCTCGTATACTTTTCCATAACTTCCACCATTATCACGGCCTCCGTGACCGGCATCAATGACAACGGTATTGAAACTACCGGCGGTGGCAATTGAGAGAGATCCGAGAAAAAGGACGAGAGAGGCGAACAGTGATTTCATTGATGATTCCTTTGGGACTCTTAATTTTTAAAAAAAACGAACAATTAAGTCAAACTTTTTATGAAGGTTTTGGAAATAGATTGCCGAACAACTGATTATCGAGCCTCGGGGCGGTCTGTCGCCTTCCGAATCTTATTTCTGGCGGCTGCGGCTTTCACTGGGTCATAAGGGATGCCTCCCGACACGGCAACCTGCCCGTTCGCAAAGGAAACCAATCGGGGATCTCCACTAGAACCTACCTTGATATACTTGGGCTTATCCATGTTACCATCTTCAGTCACAATGGCATGGACGAAAATAGTAGGATTCCCCAGATACAATATATGGAGCTGGTTTTTACCGTCCAAAACACATTGCGGGCGCTTAAACAAAAGCGCATCGCTAATTCGGAAGGTCGAAATGGATCGCCCGGATAACGTATTCATCACCGATGCATAAATGGAGGTTTTCCTCCCGTCATTGAAAGTCAACACTCGGTATTCCCGCTTGGATGCCGGACTATTGGGCACACCAAAAGGCTGACGATACACTTCTATGCCTCCGGCCACATTAAAATGAGCACTGTTGGAGGAGTAGGTCATTGTGTCGATTCCGGGCTGACGAATACTCGCACTCACAGAATAGGCGTTCACTCTGCTAATTCCGAAGATTTGGTTCAAATTGACCCGCCTCTTAATTGCCTGGCCGGCCGGCAGGACAGCTTTTTGAAATACCGAATTGGTGAGTTTTGGAAGGGGTCTTCCTCCGCCGGTCCGCATTGAAAAATTGAGCCAGCTATGGGCGATCAGCCCTTTTTTCTCGCTAAATAACTCGAGTGCCTTGCCGCTTCGGTTCGTAATTGTGACCACTGCGTGGACAGGCTCGTGAGCCAGATATTGATTCCTCTCAATCGCCAGGTGAACGTTCAATTGAGCCGATCCAACTAGGGAACCCAATAGAATGATGAGTGATGTTAAAATTGTTTTCATGGTCGCAGGTGATTTTAAAGAAGCGGATCAAGAGGCGCAAATAAAGGAGAAAAGCTTCCCGATTCCTTCTAATGATGCCCCAAATCAAAGACCTTCCCGTTCAGAGCGTTGCTACCAGCAATGATTGTGCCGCAGGGAGAGATATTTGCACCGAATCTTCCCGGTCCGGAATTTCCAGAGTCAGGGTATCGGCTTCGAGATTTCTCTCGGTCAAACGCACCGACGTTCCCGGCCTCAATCCCAGCCCAGCCAGCCATTGTAAAAAGGACGGCTGATCTTCCCTGACTCTCATCAAAGTGTATGTCCCCGGTCCGCAGTCCGCCAAAGTGGAGGTGCCATCTGATTTTAATTCTCCTTCGGCATTTGGAATCGGTGCGCCGTGAGGGTCATGGGTGGGATGGTCCAACATCTCGTCCATCCGTTCCAGCAAGCGATCTGAAATCACATGCTCCAGCACTTCGGCATCCTCATGCACCTCGGCCCAATCCAATTGCATGATTTCAACAAGAAAGGTCTCCACCAAACGATGCCTCCTCAGCACCTGCATCGCAGCCTTGCGACCATTCTCGTTCAAGGCCACTCCCTTGCGTGGAGTGTATCGGACCAAGTCCTTTTTCAGGAGCTTGTTCATCATGGTGGTTGCCGTCCCCGGAGTCACCGAAAGCCTTTCGGCAACCTGTCCGATGGGGACAAGCTGGTCGCTGCCGTCCTTGATCTGAAGAGTCCAGATGGCCTTGAGGTAATTTTCGACAGTACTGGATGGCATGAGCAGAAGCGGAGTAAAGAAACCTTATGAGGGGAACCAACGATGGCGAGGGCAAAGAACGCCCACTGAATCAATTCCAAGAAAAAGCCCGGCGACTCAGGGAGCGCGCCGGGCTGATAATTATTAACTGAAGTCAGTGTGCAGAGCGAAAACTCTTACAGGGACTTCTTGAGGGTAGAGGAAGGCTTGAAGCCAACAGACTTGGAGGCAGAAATCTGCATTGCTTCACCAGTCTTGGGGTTACGGCCCATACGAGCTGCGCGATTCTTCACCTCGAAAGTACCAAATCCAATGATCTGAACTTTCTGGTCACTTTTCACGCCTTCTTCAATCGATTCGAGGACCGCAGCCAGCGCGTCTTCTGCAAGGCGCTTGGTTGCTTCACTACCGAGTTTCTTTTGTACTGCTTCAATGAGTTCTCCTTTATTCATAGCAAACACGATTGTCCGTATCGCGATTAGTTTGTAAAGCTAAAATAACGCACCAATCCCTGTATTTATGGGGATTGACGCCGATCAATCTTCTAAAATGAACTGATTCAGCCCCGTCATTGACCCTTCCGGACATATTTCCATACCATCGCCTTATGATTCCGGATGAGATCTTGCAAAAGGCAAAACAGACGCTTTTTTCGGTGCATCCCACCCTTCCCCGGCGGGAATATCTCACCCGGGAACTCGAAGACGCAAAAGCCGCAAACGCCCGTGGTTACTACCTTCCAGACGAAGATGAGCGTCTGCGGGAGGCCTATCGCACCTATCTCACGGCCCGGGCAGCGCTTTGGGAAATGATCGACGATCTCAGCCCACATTTGGGCGAAAAAGACTCCCGAATCTTCGGTTTGACCTTCTGCGCCGCTGCCGCCTTGGTTCGGAGCGCCACTTTTCTCGTCAATTTAGCAAAAAATCGTCCCACGGTCTGGAAAAAGCTCGATGAAGCCGAACCTCGCTACGGCCTAAAGCGGAAGAGCTTCACCCGAATTTACAAGAATATCAGCTCCATTCGATGGATGTGGCGCTTTCAAGAAGCCTCCCGTTACTACGCTCAACATCGCGACTCGATCCTCAACGATCTCCATGGTTCCGACCTCTCGCAAGTCGCCGCTTGGCTAACATCCGAGGAAGAACATCTGGAGTATAGCCGTCGCGCCTTTTTCGAACGTCGGGTCGCGTATCGCATCCACTCGCTCCTACGCCGACACACTTCGGGCTACACGAAAGTGATGTTTCACCTCTTCCGTCTCAGCGGGAGCGCCGTGGCTGAATTACGACAGCCCTTCAAAAAAAATCACCGCGTTGGCAAGCGGGTAAAGCCCGACATCATTCGGAAAATCCAACCACTCCTCAAACCGGGTGACGTCATCGTGACGAGACATGACGATGCCATGAGCAACTTGTTCCTACCCGGCTTCTGGCCCCACGCCGCCCTCTTTCTCGGCAATTCCAAAACCCGGAAGCAACATGCTCTCCCTGAGCACCCCATGGAATATGACATCCTGGAGGCCAAAAAAGACGGTGTCCTTTTTCGGCAACTCTCCGAGACACTCTCCGTTGATTCCTTCGTCGTGATTCGGCCGAATCT
>JAKMEV010000143.1:0-4499 GCA_022425785.1 Akkermansiaceae bacterium
GTCGGCGATATCAACGAACCAAAAACAAGACACCATAGAAACGGCACATTCAACCCGGTCCATTTGAAAACAAAGAATGCCGCAATTCCCACCAGAAGAGTGGAAACCAGCAGGCCAACGCTGGCTAAAATAGCCACGACGTATTTCTGGTTCTTTAAATCATTCAGATTCACGTGCAGCGCTCCGGCAAAGAGCAGAAAGCTCAACATAACCTGCATCACCGTCTCGTTGAAGTCGATCTGTGTGACAAACGAATCGGCATTATCCCGAAGCGCGGGCCAGAGGTCACCAAACAAGAGAAGCAGAGCGCTCAAGACTAATCCCATGAGAAGAATCCCAATACTGCTCGGAAGCTTGAATACACGGTGATTAATGTATCCAAAAACAGCAGCGAGTGTGAGCAATATGGCCGAAGTATCCAGTAAATGCATAAGATTAAGAGTGTGCGTGGGATTCCACCAATGCGCGGGCTTCTTCAGGAACCCACTTTTTCCATTCTTTACTATCAGAGGCATTTGCCATGATCTGCCTTCCCGTCATTTCCAATAGTTCCTCGTTTCCACATGCGATACTTTGAATCATCCCATTCTCAAAAAAATACTGATACAAGTGCCTCAATCCATCGGGGGCTCTGAAATTATCAGCCGTCACCAACTCACCCCCGTTTCGATTTCGCCAAGGATAAACCAATAGCGCGATCCCGGTTTTGAACAATCTTCCAAACGACTCCAAAATCCCTCCCGCAAGATTTTCTGACCACTTCTCTTTGAAGAGTTCATTGAGAAGCCCAATCGATAGAACCATCCCCACCGGTTCACGAGTGTAGAGCCGCAGCATCGCGGCAACCCGATGGAATTCAGGAGCATTGGAAATCATCACAACTTTCCCCAGGGCCTGCAGAGTATTCGCACGATCTAGGAAGGACACCAAATCAACTTCACCATCCCGCAAAAGATTGCTCAATGAAACCTCACAAACTTCGCGGCAAGGCCGAGCGTTTTCAGAAACTCCTTCATTGGGAAAAACCTCCCCGGCCTGCGTCAACATATCCAGATGTAAATTGGTAACCGGTAGAAAGCTTCCCCTCAATAAAAGCAAGGGAGTTTTATAAAACGCCTCGGCCGCCTGGACAACCTCTCCATCGGGCATGAAAACCGTAGCAGGAGTTACCCCCTGCCTCACCAACTCAAGGGCACAAATCCGATTATCAACCATAGCAAATGGTGCACCCGAAAAAGTTAGCATATCGATTTCAACCCGTTCCACCGACAGGAAATCGATCAATGAAGAAACGAACGCGCTCAAATCCCTGCTATGATGATAAGCGGCCCAAATCAGATTCACTCCGAGAATCCCCAGGGCCTCCATTTGGTCCACATTCTCCTCATCCAGTAATCGCACATGCAGGAGAATCGTTCCCGATTCCTTGAAGACTTGCTCCTGAAACCGAACCGCCAACCATCCATGACACTCTCCAGAGTCCTGATACCCTCGCGCCCTCACGGTGTTGGCAAAAGAAAAAAAGCGCGACTCACTCCCACGTGATTCGCCGAGGCGCTCCTCAAGCAATTCATACTCGTAGTTGACCATATCCACGACACGACTCTTGGAAACGTAACGCTCGCCCTTGCCGTAGAGGGCGTCGCTAATTTTCATATCATACGCCGAAATCGTTTTTGCGACCGTTCCAGCACTCGCTGAGGCGCGGAAGAACCAATTGGCCACTTCCTGACCTGCGCCAATTTCAGCAAAGGTCCCGTAAATCGATGAATCTAGATTTATGGCCAGTGCTTTATCATAAGACGACCTTGGTAAATCATTCATCTTTCTTTTCTACTTTTGACAAATATTTAATCCACCCTTCGTTCAATAGCTCGACGATCTCCACTTGATCGCCTGAACGGGCATTCTCGGGATAGCGGATCTTCAAAGTGTAAGGCAATTCTTCTGCATCACGGAATAATTCAGCAAGAACCTCTCCCTCCTTTGAGTCCCGGCGAGCATAGGCCAACAAAGTGCGATCATTGTTTCTGAAACCCAGTCGGTAGGCAGCCCAGACCCGCTCATCGCTAAACCCGTAGTTATAATAAGAATCCTGACGAAGCATGATCCTCAGCAATTTGGGTTCCGTAGGCTTCGCTCTAATCAGATCCTCTGCCGGCATCTCACAATAGCCCACCCAACTTTCCCAATCCACCCGATAGGCAAAGGTATCGCCATCTTCAATACGCTCAACCGCAATTGGTCCAGAAGAGAAATCTCCAACTCTGACGAACGAAGTGAAAAAATTACCACTGTATCTGATTTTACTCCGATTGAATTCTTCGAACCCCTCCGGCTCAAACTCCTCATTACCGTAATATTTCTCCATCAATGGCTTCACTCGCTCCGGATCCCTGGCAAAGGTAAGGCGCTCTTGGATGCTACCCGATGTCAAAAATCCCTTCACGGCATTTTCGATCTTCACAACATCAAATTTTTCATACTCCTCGACTGTCTTCTTGATGACATCAATACCCTCCTCATTGAGGTAGCTTGTATTCTCAGGGAGTTTTAAGCTTTTTTCCAATGCCGCTGCACTCGCCGCATCACCAATCACAAAAGATGTGGACGCTCCTTTTTTACCAGGAGCATTCTTCACCAGATAGATCCCGACCGCCGATAAAACCGTCACCATTAAAACACAGCTACACGCCACCATCCATGAATATGATTTCTCCTCGTCACCTTTGGCTTCTTCCCACTTGAGCACCTCATCGGACTCTCCGATATATCTTTTCTTCCTCTGACTCAGGCTATCCTTCCAGGATTTAACTTCCTCCGTATCTGCGACCCGAGCCACCGCGATAGTTTTTGCCTCAGAAGCGATTTTCTTTTGTTTCAGGACCGGAGGATACTCCTTCCCGACCACGGGCACAGTCAGAAGCTCGCGACACTGGGGACAATACCCCCGTCTTCCCACGTTTCCTTTCTGCAAACGAAATAGGCCGAAGCAGGTCGGGCATTGAAAAGGCATCCAACGCGCCGCGGTTTTTTCAGAATCACTAGTAGCAGACACAATTTCTGGTTCTATCTTTTAAGTTCAAATCGCGACGGCTTAGGGAGTCGCAGCAAGGCTTCACGTTCTCCTCTTACCTTGTCTCTGACGATAAACAAATTCTCAGCTCCCACGTAATCTTCGTCACTTTGCCCTTCCGGATCCAAAGTTGGAGTTTCACTTTGATATGGGTCGAATCCCAATAAAAACGGCGCCTGGGGCTTAATTGGGATTATCGCCAAGGCCTCACGTCGGGTCGGAATTGAAGCTAACTCTTCGGGGTTCACTCCACTTCCGTGAATGGCACAGATCCCATGATCTCTACCTTTGTGAAAATATTCCGGATAGCTGGTGGAGCGGAACGCCAATTCTCCGGTCTCCGGATCCTCCACTGCTTCGCTGCAATAACGTGTCGGCTTCATCCCCGACACCCGGCATGTCGGGAGACGCACGACAGAAGCGGGTTGGGCAATCTCTCCACCCCGAAAATCGGAATAAGCCGCATTCATCGCTTCTTTCCAAACTGGGAACGCAAGATCCTTGGCAAATGCCTCGCCATGAATCGGCGTACGGCTTCCCTTATAAAATCCCATCCAGACCCCGCAGGTGATCCGGCTATTGTATCCTACCATCCACGCATCACTAAATCCGTAGGGAGTTCCTGACTTACCACCCCCTGAGAATGGGGCATCAGTGAGTTGATCGGAAACACTGGCAAGGTTACCAGTCTTCATGACATCGTTTAGGATCGAATGCACCTGAAATGCCGTTGCCTCGGAGCAACTCAGCTCACTCTCAAGCGAGGAGAGATCCGACCGATACCGCGACTCTCCATTCCCATCCTGAATCGACAAAATGTAATGAGTCTTTGCCACGCGGGAGCCTCCTCTAGGAAACGTAGTATAAGCCATCACAACCTCCGGTAAACTCACGAGATCCCAGCCAACAAGAAGTCTGTTCAGCAACTTCTCACTCGAAATATCGATTCCAAAATCCTTGGCCATTCCGACAATCTTCCCCAGTCCCAATTTAATTCCCATCCCAACGGTTGCAGAAATTTTCGAGGAATTCAGTCCCCTTCGTGCGGTAATCTCTCCTTCGTAATGCGGCTGACGAACTTCCATCCCCCACTCACCAACGACACCTTCCATTCCTCCAACCATCAACTGACGGGCATTCAACTGCTCGTCCAATAATTGGCTCGCTGGGTTCAAACCGTTTTCAAATGCTGCCGCGTAGATAAAAGGGAAGAGAGCCGTTCCCAGTGGCCGTCGTCCAAGCTCCACAAAATCATATTGCGAATGAGCATAATCCCGTCCCCCCACGTGAACCAAAACCTCTCCGGTCGTGTGATCCCCCAACAACGCAGATCCCTGTAGATAATCCCGGCATTTTTTGCATCCCGTATCAAAATCCTGATAAGTCTGATGCTGGTATCCCGGCCTACTCACGGCTACTTCCA
>JAKMEV010000149.1:0-7795 GCA_022425785.1 Akkermansiaceae bacterium
TTCTCGGAGCCGCAGCCGGACAAAGCATCCTTTCCCATTTCCCCCCCCTCTGCGATCTCTACGCCTTCGCCACCCAGGCCCTCCCCGCTGGCAGCACCATCTCCCAATCCTCCTTCGCCACCCAAATCGACCCCCTCGACGCCGACCTCGTTCCCGCCACCCTCCTCGAGAAGCCAACCATCCTCCGCGCCGATGTTAAAAAGGGCGACCCCCTCACCATCGAAAATCTCCAGCTCCCCGACACCCCATTGATTCATCTCTGGATCAAACAACGCGAGCTCCTCGAAAGTTCACCTGATGGCTAAAAGGAACAGGATCCCTATGGCTCGACCAACTTGACGCGAAGAAACTCTTTCGCCGCCGACCGTGCTATTTCCACTCGGGCGACTCCATCTTGCCACACGATCTCCAGTCCATCCAAGGTCACCCACGAATCTCCACCGAGATCGGGACTTCCCTGAACTTCGTAGCCGAGGTCAGGCTCCCCTTCCCACTCCAAGGTCACGATCTCGTTACCCACGATAAGAGTAAGGTTTCGAATTACTTCATGCGCAAAGGGCTGCATTTCCAAGTCCAGATAAACGGGGCGATGATCCTGATCCGAGGCGCCAAAAAGATTCCAGCCCGGCTGAGGGCTGATTGGCCAGAACACCGCCCCGCCAGTCACTTCGAACCCGGCCAGCGAGGGCAAGACATAGTCGACCCGCAGACTGAAAGTTGCAGTATTATACTTTGCGCTCTCGCTAGTCGTCCCACTTCGCTCGGGCACAAAACTCGCATTCACCTTGGGATGATTGAGTAGTTGATTGATCGCGGAATTCACACTGTCACCACGAACCGGATCGGCATTCTGATCTCCCGCAATAACAAAGCGCTCTCCCACGGGAAAGTTGGCTCCCATGTAACCACTCGCACCCTCCGTAAGATAATCAGCCCACATGCGAATCTCGTCGTGATTTCGCCGACCGTTGCGATCTTCCGGACCATCAAAAACCGGTGGCGTGGGATGGCTCACTAAAAAATGAAACCGCCGTCCATCGACATCGATGGGCACATCCCAATGGCTCTTCGACGAGAGACGAAAAACCCCTCGCTCATCCTCGTCATACCACGAAGCCGGCAACAAATTTCCCGGTAAATCTCTCCACAACACCTCCTCAAAAGTTCGAATCGCATCCACATCGATGGGATATTTGGAAAACACCGCCATGCCATACTTCCCTTCAAATTCACCGAAACCGAAAGCATCTCCTCCATACCCTTGATCGCCCGGGGTGTCATCGACCACGCCATTGTTATCGAAGTCGAAGCCCGAGTGGGTCCCCGTATTCGACGGCGCAGTGTAGCGATAGGGGAAATCCTGCGGGGGCCCTCCGTTCTGGCTCACCTTAAAATATTTGTCGTTAAGCCGCGTCATCGCCGTCCCATTGACGTCGAAATCAAACTCGTTCAGTAAAAGCACATCCGGCTGAATGATCTGAATCATCTCGGCAACCTGCTTCGCCCGAGAATACGTCCCGGGGCGCAAGACTGCCGCCAACTCACCTTTCGTGTTTAAAGCCAGGGAAGCATTGTAGGTCGCCACACGGATTTGGGGCGCAGCCCACATGGAAGGCATTAGAAAAAGAACGAGTAAAAACCTCACGGCGGGAACCCTAACTCAAGTTCCCTATTCTGACAGTTGAGAATTTGTGGCGGGAATTTCTACGTTCACAGCCCCGAAAAAGGTCCAAAGTAGAGGAGGTCACCCCCCCCCAGAAAACACTAATGCAATTTTGTTGCATTAGTCAGAAGTGCAAGTAGTTTGCACTTCGTGACCGGCGCCTCTCCAACCATCGCACCACATTCCCTCCGTGATCTCGCTGAGGGAATTCATCAACAGATGTATTTCTGGGGACAGGACGTTTTGCGTCCGGAGGGGAATTTTTTGGTCGAGTATGGCTTCGAACGCCTCCCCTCGATGGGGCTGAAAGGAACCAGCCGCTATCGTTGCGAATGGCAGGACGGCTACATCGAACTTTATGGGGCTTGTGCTGGTTGGTACGGCGGTGACGGAGGCTTTACCTTTATTCGTCCCCGTCACCGATGTTTCGTTTGGCTTTCAGGTGATGTCACCCCCGTTCCCGGGGCGTGGGAAAACCAGCTCATCGACAGGGCTGCCGGGAAGCACGAACTCTATCAGGCTTCACTCCCCTTCATCGACTGGCTCCTTTCCTATGAAAAGTCCATTGTCAATCGCTTCGGCTCCGGCTATCGCCAAGCTAACTATGCGAGCTACCGAAAGGTCCCCAAAGCCAAAGCATGGATCGAACCTCCGCTCGCGTTGAAATGGTTTCACAACTTCCGCAACTCTCCCGAACTGCTGGTCAGGCCCAGGAAGCTTGCGCTCAAAAATAATGCCTAAAGTGACAAGTCCTGCTCTTAAATCCCTGCTTCCTGTGATTGCGTCACGCCCCATGCTGATGCTCACCGGCACGGCAGATCCTGTCCCTTTGCACGAGACCCACACCCCAATTGCCACTTTCTAGAAAAATGAACACCAGCACTCTCACTCCTACAACGATCGATCTTCCGAAGGCCGATCGAATCGGCGTCGCCGCCTCCGTTCTTTGTGCCATCCACTGTGGACTCGCGCCGGTCTTGCTCATCGCCATGCCCGCCTTCGGACGCATCTGGGCTCATCCCGCGTCCCATGCGTTTGTCGCGATTTTTATCGTACCACTCGCGGCCTTCTCCATCCGCAAAGGCTATCGTACCCACGGAAAACGCTGGGTGATGGTCTCCGCAATAATCGGAATTCTTTTCGTGCTCGTCGGGGCTGCTCTCCCGGCCTTCTCAAAGGAAACGCCGGTCAACAATCCCACCCCTCAGGTCGCAGCCCCGGTCGAAACTGAAGAAACCGAAGAGGGCACCTGCGACGCCCCGACCTGTGAAGAGACCACTTGTGATTTATGCCCTTCCCTGGCCGAAACCGAATCGTCCGAGGAACCTGTCGCCTGCATCGATAACTGCTGCCCCAGCGTGCAAGTCAGCGAGACCGGAGAAATGTCCCTGCACATTCCACCTGCCGCCATCATCACCACTCTCGGAGGGGTCTTTCTCATCGTCGCTCACATCGGTAATCTCTGTGGCTGCGCCCACGCATGCCGACAAGCCTCGTGCGGCGAATGCGCATAGCCTCGCATCTCTCGTCAGTGCTTCAGCCAAACTTCCAGTCACGGTTCTTTTCGGGTTTCTCGGATTGGGAAAACCACCCTGCTCAACCACATTCTCCGTCACCGTGACAACAAGCGGGCGGTCGTCAGGAGCTTGTTCTCATCGGTCGCAACATGGACTGCGACGCCCTGACCGCCATCCTCGATGACGGCCCCCTCGCCGGGGAGGAAATCGCCACCACGAGAGAGAGTGGCACAAGCTCTTCCCCGATCCTTTTCCCAAATGGAAAATGGGAATCATGGGAGATGAGTGACTTCAATCCTCAGCCGAAAAAGTTCTCCACTGCCAACAGTTGAGAAATCACTTCCAACACGGCATAGTCCCGCCATGTCCTTGATATCGCCATCAGAAGCCGAGCAATTCATTCTCGATCATGCCTCTCTTTTGGAATTGGAATCCATTTCACTTGAAAATTCCCTGGGCCGCATCCTCCGTGAAGACCTCCGCGCCGACCGTCCCTTTCCCCCCTTCGACCGAGTCACCATGGACGGCATTACTTTCCGACATACCGACTACACCGGAGCCCCTCTCAAACTTCAAGGCCTCCATCCCGCAGGCTCCCCCGATCCGGAATCCCTGAAGCCAGGCCATTGCTGGCAGATCATGACGGGCGCCTCTCTTCCGCCAGACTGCGACACCGTCGTTCCTTACGAAGAAGTCGAAATCAACGAAGACTCCGCCACCATCAATTGCGAACCCACGGAAGGGATCTTCATCCACCGCGAAGGATCCGACGCCGCCGCCGGCACCCGCGTAATCTCCTCCGGCACCAAAATCGGACCAGCTCATCTCGGCATGGCCGCTACCGTTGGAGCGGCCGAACTCAAAGTCACCCTCCTTCCCAGAATCACCGTTCTCAGCACCGGCAACGAACTCGTTCCTCCACACGAAACACCGCTGCCCTACCAACTTCGGCAATCCAACGGACTCACCCTCGCTGCGGCTGTGAACGCCTGGGGACCTGCCAAAATCACCCTCGATCATCTCGCCGACGACCTGGAATCAACACGCGCCGGAATCTCGAAAGCCCTTGCCCAATCCGACCTTGTCATTCTCTCCGGCGGCATTTCCAAAGGTAAAAAAGACTACGTTCGTCCTGCCCTTGAAAGCCTCATCGGCCCACCAATTTTTCATGGCGTGGCCCAACGTCCCGGCAAGCCATTCGCCTTCTGGCAAGGCGTCGCCGCTTTACCCGGAAATCCCAACTCCACCCTCACCACTTTCCAACGATACCTCGTTCCCCTCCTCAACAAAATGGTCGGCACAGGATCACCACCTCCAACCAACCTCTCTCTCGCTTCGCCCATCAAAAAACATCCCAAGCTCACTCAATTCCTCCCCGCCAAGTTCACTGCCGACGGAAAAGCCCAAGCCCTCTCTCCCCAAAACTCCGGCGACTTCCTCACCGCCATGTCCGGAACCGGCTACCTCGAAATCCCACCGGGTGAGGGGACGATTAAAGCGGCGCTCTTCCGCTAGCAAAAACATACTACCACTTGGCCACAACCGACTGAATGACATCGAGAGTATCATCGATGTCCGCAGCCGAGTGTTCGCGGGAGATGAAGCCGGTCTCATACGGACTCGGAGCCAAATAAACCCCTTCCTTCAAACATCCCCAGAAGAGCTTTTTGAAGATCGAAAAATCCTGCTTTGTCACCGTATCGACATTCACAATTTCCTCATCGAGGAAGAAGAGACAGAACATCGAGCCGACCTGATTCACGCGATTCGGAATTCCTTTTTCATTGAAGATCCTACGCAAGCCCTCCGCCATTTGCGAACCCACTTCGGAGAGATATTGATAAGCATTGGTTCGTTCGAGTTCACGAAGTTGAGTCAGGCCCGCAATCATCGCGAGAGGGTTACCACTTAAAGTTCCCGCCTGATACACCGGACCGTCGGGTGCAAGCATGTCCATGATATCAGCTCTTCCTCCAAAAGCTCCCACCGGCAATCCTCCACCGATCACTTTCCCCATCGCGGTGAGATCCGGATCAAAATTCTCCAACTCCTGCACGCCGCCTTTCGCAAGACGAAAGCCCGTCATCACTTCATCGAAGATCACAAGCGCTCCGTGCTTTCGGGTGATCTCACGAATTAATTTCAGATAGCCTTCACGCGGAAAGACCAACCCGGCATTGGCGGGATAGGATTCCACAATCACTGCCGCGATCTGCTCACCATATTGATGAAAAACCTCCTCGAGTCGCTCCACATTATTATAAGGTAGCGTGATCGTTTCATTGGCAAAGCTCTGCGGCACTCCTGCCGAATCCGGCTCGCCACACGTCAGCGCGCCTGATCCTGCCGCCACCAAAAGAGAATCAGCGTGGCCATGATAACAGCCCTCGAATTTCACGATCTTATCCCGTCCGGTGAACCCCCGCGCCAGGCGAATTGCGGACATTGTGGCCTCCGTTCCGGAATTCACCATGCGCACTTTCTCCACCGAAGGCACCCACTCATTAATGATCATCGCCATCTCGACCTCTTGCGGATTGGGAATTCCATAGGAAATACCGTCCTTGGAGGCCTCGTGAATCGCGCTCGTGAGCACAATCGGAGCATGCCCGAGAATATTCGGCCCCCAAGATCCCACATAATCGATATAGTGCTTCCCATCAACGTCTTCGATCCGGGACCCCTTGGCGCGTCTCACAAAAAAGGGGTCTCCATCGACGTTTCGGAACGCTCTGACCGGAGAATTCACCCCTCCGGGAATCAGGGTTTTGGCCTTGGCAAATAACTTTTGGGATAATGATCCGGTCACGGGAGGAGCTTGGATGAGAATATTCGATGCGCGAATGCAAAAAATTCGAATAAGGTGACTTTCCACTTCGTCAGAGAATTATCGACAAGTTTGAAAATAAAGATTACATTGTAAACACCATGAGACTTTTAGCGCTCCTCGCCTTCACCCTGCCTGCGGTGGCTCTTCCTCACAAACTAGAACCCGATATTGTCTACACGGAGGAATTTGCCCCCGAAGGCATCACCCTCAGGGTCATCAAGCCGGGCTATGTCTTTGAGTCCAAAAAAGGTGGGCGGAAATACGGATCGCTCAAGGAAGGCACCAAGGCCGAACTCGTTTCATTCACCGACAAAGCCTATTACATTCGCGGAAAACGCAGTAACGGCGAAGGAGTTTCCGGATGGGTTACTCCTGCCGCTTTTTCCTCCAAGGAACCCGACTTCATCAAAAAACTTAAAGCCGTCCACACCCGCCAACTTACCGTGCGCCAGCTGATCGAAGACAAGGAAATTGCCCTCGGCATGACTCCCGAGGAAGTCTCCAAGGTCCTCGGCGAGCCCACCAAAACCACCCTGCGTCGAACCGCCGAAGGCCAAACCCAAGTCTGGGAGTTCCTCGAAGTGGAGGTTCAAAAACACTACGCCACCATCCGTGACCCCTACACCGGCGCCTACTTCCGCCGATACACACACTCCACCACCGAGGAAAAATCCAAAAAGGTCATCGAGTTCGAGAACGGCTATGTCAGCGCCACCGAGTTCAGCGAGCAAACCAAAAAAGTCCGCCCAAAGATGATTACCGCGCCGATCATCTTCTCTTGGTAAGCAGACGCCCCACTTCTATCTTCCTTCGTCGCGAAAACGACAAACCCAGGCCATGTGAAAACAATGGGCCTTTTTTTGCGTTCCCATCAGACCGTCACCCGACGCAGTAATTTCCCAACGTCTCATGAAAAAAATTCTCTCCCTGTCCCTCGCTTTCCTCAGCCTCGCCTTCGCGGGACTTCTTTCCGCCAAAGACTCCAAACCCAACTTTGTCTTCCTCCTCGTTGATGACATCGGCCTGGGCGACTTCGGATGCTACGGCGCGAAGTTTTACGAAACCCCGCACATCGACAAGCTCGCCGCGGACGGTATGCTCTTCACCAATGGATACGCCGCCTGCACCGTGTGCTCGCCCAGCCGCGCGGCCATCCTCAGTGGATGCTACCCCGCCCGCCTGAAACTCACCGACTGGATCACCGGCCACAAAAAACCCTTCGCCAAGCTCTCCGTTCCCAAGTGGGAAACGCGCATCGAGCACAAACGTGTCCTCCTTCCCGAAGCCCTCAAGGAGGCCGGCTACGCCACCGCCTTCTTTGGCAAATGGCACCTCATGCCCATCGGCCAGCCCGACTTCGATAAGCACTACCCCACCAGTCACGGATTCGACATCAACGTCGGTGGCCGCGAGTGGGGCCAGCCTAAAGGAAAGGGGAAATACTTCTCTCCCTTCGGCATGCCCGGCCTCGACGATGGCAAACCCGGCGACTTCCTCACCGACAAGCTCACCGATGCCGCCGTCAATTTTCTCGAAAAGAAACAGGACGACCCCTTCCTCCTCTACTTCTCCTACTACACTGTCCACGGCCCGGTGATGGCACCCCCCGCTCTGGTTAAAAAATACACCAAGAAAGCCAAAACCTTCAACAATGCAAAAAACGAACATCTCGAACCACGTCGCGCCGGCATGGTCGAAGCCCTCGACAACAGTGTCGGTCGCCTCGTCGCCAAACTCGCTGAACTTGGCATCGCCGAGAACACCGTGATCATCCTCACCGGAGAC
>JAKMEV010000193.1:0-6049 GCA_022425785.1 Akkermansiaceae bacterium
CGCCAATCCCTGCATCAACCACGACCGGGACCTCGGCCTGATCAATAATGATTTGAATCTGATCACGGGTCGAAATTCCACGGTTACTTCCAATGGGCGCGCCCAATGGCATTACCGTCGCGACCCCGACCTCTTGCAGCCGTTTTGCCAAGACTGGATCGGCATTAATGTAAGGAAGAACGGTAAAGTCCTCCTTCACCAATTGTTCCGCCGCTTTGAGCGTTTCAATCGGATCGGGCAGTAAATAAGTCGGATCTGGATGAATCTCCAACTTCACCCACTTGGGCAACCCAGCCGCTGCGGCCAATCGCGCCAAACGAACCGCCTCTTCGGCATTCATCGCCCCGCTGGTATTTGGCAAAAGCAAATATTTTTCGGGGTCAATGAATTCAAGAATATTGGAAAAAGGATCTCTCTGTCCGCTCAGATCGGCCCGCCGCAAAGCTACGGTTACAATCTCAGTCCCACTGGCAGCTAGAGCATCACGCATTTGCTCGTGAGAGGGAAACTTACCCGTCCCGAGCATGAGACGGGAAGAAAACTCCCGCCCGGCAATAAACAATGGTGATGCCATGAAATTAGTTAAGAAGGAATGAGCTCTGAAACAGCCTCACGCTCGTCGGAAAGCTCAGCAACAGAAGCGTCGAGCTTACCCTGGGAAAATTCATCAAGCTCAACGCCCTGAACCACTTCCCAATTCGATCCATCGGTGCGGATGGGCATGGAAGCAATCAAGCCTTTGGGAATGCCATACGATCCATCGGAACAAACCGCGACGCTCGTCCAGTCTCCCGCAGGAGTTTCAGTAGTCAACGAACGTACGGTATCCACGACGCCATTGGCAGCCGAAGCCGCTGAGCTTGCTCCACGTGCCTTGATAATCGCCGCACCACGCTGCTGCACGGTGCTGATAAATTCACCTTCAAGCCAAGCACGATCGGTGATGACCTCGGAAACAGGCTGTCCGTTAATCTTGGCATTGGTGAAGTCAGGGTACTGGGTCGCCGAATGGTTGCCCCAGATACAAAGATTGCTCACGGTGCTGCTATGCACCCCGGCCTTGGCTGCGAGCTGGCTTTTGGCACGATTTTCATCGAGACGAGTCATGGCAAAGAACTGCTCCTTTGGAATTCCGACAGCGTTATTCATCGCGATCAGGCAGTTTGTGTTACAGGGATTTCCCACAACAAGCGTACGAACGTTTGTTGCCGCATTGCCCGCGATGGCCTGCCCTTGACCAGTGAAAATCTTTCCGTTGATTCCAAGAAGATCATTACGCTCCATACCCGGCCCACGTGGCACTGATCCAACAAGAAGAGCCCAATTGGTTCCGCGAAATCCCTCGGCCAAATCACAGGTGGGAACGATTTCGTTGAGGAGGGGAAAGGCACAGTCATCGAGCTCCATCACGGTGCCTTCGAGGGCACCCATCGCAGGCTCAATCTCAATCAAACGGAGATTTACCGGCTGATCCGGCCCAAACATGGAACCTGAAGCGATACGGGAGAGAAGAGCGTAGCCAATTTGTCCGGCGGCTCCGGTCACTGAAACGGTGATGGGATCTTTCATTGCTGGGAATTCCTTAGCGCCCCCGCCCCTCGCGGTCAACTATGGGTCGAGGAATTTCCCACTCAACTCAATTACAAGGGCCAAATCACCGGAATCAGGAAGCTGGCAACAACCCACAAGACCAGGGCCAGCGGCAGCCCGGCGCGGAAGAAATCCCCAAACTTGTAACCACCTGCGCCATACACGAAGGTATTTGTTTGGTATCCAATCGGAGTGGCAAAACTCGCCGATGAGCCAAACATCACTGCCGCCACGAATGGCCGGGGATCAACACCGAGCTCATAAGCCACAATCATCGACAAAGGAGTGAGCAAGGCTGCCACGGCATTGTTACTCACCATTTCGGTCATCACCGCGGCTAGCAGATAAACAAAGGCAATCATCAAACGCGGATCCATCCCCTGCATGATCCCAACCACTTTGAGCGCCATCAACTGCGCCACGCCGGAATAATCCATCGCCTGCCCCAGCCCCAGCATGCCAAAAATCAAAAAGAGAACCTTCCAATCGATCGCCTCATAAGCCTCCGAGGGCTCCAAACAACGAGTCACCAAAACGAAAAACGCCGCCGAAAGCGCAATCAAGACGATGGGCACTTTCGGAATTAATCCAACCCCACCAAGCATTCCAATGATCATGAAGGTAAGGATCGCCAGAATTGCGAACGGCGCCTTCTTCGGCCTCACTGTTATCTGCTTCGGCTCGCTTAGGTTAATGAAATCCTTCAGCTGAAAAAGCTGCTGCATCCGGCGTCCCGAGCCCTGAACCAGCAAGGTGTCACCAAAGGCCAGCTTGACGTCTTCGAAGCGCTCCTGAAGATTCCTTCCCCGACGGTGAACAGCGACAATGAGCACCCCAAACTGCTGGCGGAAGTTCAACTCCTTCAAGCTCTTCCCGGCCATCGTGGAATCCGGACCGATAATGCCTTCCATCAAGACCGCCGACTCGGTTCGAATCCCCTCGAGCCCCAGATCTTCCTCAGCCTTCAGACTGACTCCAGAATCCTCCCCAAGGTTCATCAATCCTTGCAGTTTTCCTTTAAGAATAACTTCGTCTCCTTCTTTAAAAATAACCTCATCAAGAGATTTTTTAAGTCGCTGCCCATCCCGGATGATGTCGAGAACCCGTGCTTTCTTTAACTTCTTCATCGAGCTATCAATGAAATTTTGGCCAATCAACGGTGAGCCCCTGGAAACGATGGCGTAGGTGATGTACTCCCTCGAAGACTCGCTATCGATCAGCGTGGCCAGAGTCGCCCGATCCGGGAGGACCTTTTTCCCAAAGAGCAACAAATAGACAAAGGTCACGAATACGAAGACAATCCCCAACGGAGTCACGTCGAACATCTCGAAAACCACATCCGGATCCTTCTTGGCCGCAATTCCCGAAGCCACGAGATTTGTGGAGGTTCCGATGATCGTCATCGTCCCGCCCGCAATCGCGGCATAAGACAACGGAATCAAAAACCGGGACGCCATCCAATCCTTGCGACGGCAAATCGCTAAAACAATCGGGAGAAATACCACCACGACAGGTGTGTTGTTCATGAAGCCCGACAAACCGGCTACCACGAGAATCATCACCACCAACATCCTCGTCGGACTGGTCCCGGCGGTCTTTTCAAACCAATACCCCAGCGTCTCGATAACCCCGGTTCTCTCCAGGGCCTCGCTCATGACGAACATGCAAGCCACCGTGATTGGCGCGGGATGAGCAAAGACTCTCAAGGCATCTGCTTGAAACTTTTTCATTGCAGCCGCCAATTCATCCCCGGTCAATTCCGGAGAAGGTGCGGCCACCGCAATCGGCAAGACTCCGATCAACACACAAATTACCAACGCCCCAATTGCAACGACCTCAGGCGAGAGCCATTCTTTGACGAAGCTCGCGAATACGACGATCACGAGGATGCCGAGTGCGATTTGCTGCCAGGTTTCTACCATCAGTTTCGGAATTCAGTGTGCCCCGACACGTGCACAGGGAAAAGATCTTTGGTAAAGTGATTTCTACTCCCAAATCGCAAACTTCATTGCTCCAAACATCATCTTTTTGACCTCAGACCGTGATACCTTCAACCTTCCCTGCCATTCCTCCCAATTCGCACCCGCTAGCAATTCCAGAGTTCTTCGCCCGATCATCGCCGGAAGAATCGTCGCAAAACGCATCCGCTTGCCATGCAAGGCCCGCGCGTATTTCTCCGCGGAATCGAGCCCTGCTGAGGCTTCTTCAATCCACTTTCTCCGCAAGACTATCAATTCCTCTTCCTCAGGCTTCCCTTCTCCTGGGAGATAGCAGCGTCCATTTTCCAAATCCTCGGCCACATCCCGCAGAATATTAATCAGCTGCAAGCTCCTCCCGAAATCCCGTCCCCACTTCAGCATCTGCGCCTCCGACTCCGAGGAGAAATTCTCATCACACCCAAGTCCCAACTCTGTCCAAAACTCCCCGACACACCCGGCAACCCGATAGGTATATCGGCGCAATTCTTCATCCCTATCCAGTCGCACCAGCCCCTCACCTTCAAATCGCACCAAGTCCCAACTCTGCCCTTCGGTAATAATCCCCACCACCTTCCGCACCGAATTCTGCTGCCACTCCGGCAACTCCACAATCGCATCGAGGCATTCATTGGCTCGAACCACCAATTGCTCTTCGCCCTCGCTCAGCCCGGTGAGCCGATCCAAGCCCCCCAGCCAATCCCGCTTCCCTGACTCCATCGAATCCCTAAACTCGGCCAGCAAACTTTTCCGATCCTCCGGCGAAGCCCCACCCGCATCAGCAATGGTATCGCTGAGCCTCGCCAACAAATAGCCCAAACTCGCCGGAGCTCGAAATCCCGGCGGCAAAAAACGAAGACTCAGGTAAAAAGAACGCGAAACATCCTTCAAAACCTTCGTTGCGAGACCGGATTGCATTGCCACAAGCAAGTCTTCCCCCAAAATCGGCCCGCCGACAAGCCTGTGCATTTATATCTCCACATTCCCTTCTGCCACCGCATCTGCCCCTACTGCTCGTTCTACAAGCATACTCCGGGCAAGACCGACCTCGGCGCGTTCGTTCAAGCTCTCATTACGGAAGGTCAGTTCTTCGCGCAAAAGAGCCTCGCTCCCCTCAAAACAATCTACTTCGGTGGAGGCACTCCCTCCATGCTCTCGCCGACTCACCTACGAACTCTCTTCGGAGGCCTCCACGCGAACTTTGACTTTTCCCAAATCGAAGAAATCACCCTTGAGGCCAATCCGGCCACATTCACCGAACGCACCGCCGCTCTTTACGAAGAGCTCGGCGTCACCCGCGTCTCTCTCGGCATCCAATCCTTCCTTGGAAAACACCTCGAAACCCTCGGCCGCGAACACAGCCCCATGCAGGCCATCCAATCGGCTCATCTCCTCCGTGAAGCCAGTTCACTCGAAGTCAACATCGATCTCATCTTCTCCGTTCCCGGCCAAAACCTCGTCGATTGGGAAGACACCCTCACCCAGGCTCTCGCCCTTCAACCCGACCACATCTCCGCCTACAATCTCACCTACGAAGAAGACACCGCCTTCTTCGAGCAATTCAAAAAGGGCGACTTCATCGACGACCCCGAACTCAATGCCAAGATGTTTTCTTTCGCCGACGAAATGCTCGTCGGTGCCGGATTCGAACACTACGAAACGTCCAACTACGCTCTCCCCGGCTATCGCTCCCGCCACAATCAAGGCTACTGGACCGGCAACGACTACCTCGGACTCGGCCCTTCCGCCGTCTCCACTCTCAATCGCGAACGCCACCAAAACATCTGCGACACCTCGGCCTATCTCCAGCGAATCAACTCCCTCGGCCACGCCCAGGACTCCGCCGAATCCCTCGACGACGAAGCCTGGCGTCTCGAACGCCTCGCCCTCATGCTCCGAACGGTTGAGGGCCTCCCCCGCGAATTCCTCACCAAAGAAAATCAAGCCACCATCGCCCAACTGACTCGGCAAGGCCTCCTCGATCTCACCGACACGCACCTCCGCCTCACCGGCGAAGGCCCGCTCCTCGTCGATTCAATCGCCGGTGAACTTGCCTAAACTGTCAGATCGCTTATAGCCACACCAAGCCATGCTCAACAAGCTCTACCCTGCCGCCCGCGCCCTTCTCTTCAAAATCGATGCCGAGAAAGCCCACCATCTCTCCATGGCCGGACTGCGGACGATGGAGAAGATATGCCTTTTGGAAAAACTCGCGACCACTCCCGAGCACAAGCCCGTCACGATCTGCGGACTCACCTTTCCAAACCCCGTCGGTCTCGCCGCCGGTCTCGACAAGGAAGGCAACACCATCGACGCCCTGGGAACCCTTGGATTTGGCCACATCGAAATTGGCACTCTTACCCCGGTGGCTCAAGCCGGAAACCCTTCTCCCCGCCTCTTCCGCCTTCCCAAGCACCAGGCTCTAATCAACCGAATGGGCTTCAACAACCCTGGCATCGAGCAAGGCATCCTTAATCGCCAGC
>JAKMEV010000241.1:0-39785 GCA_022425785.1 Akkermansiaceae bacterium
TCCAAAAGCCTCCGAGCCTCCCGTGAGAAAAGAGGCCTCCCGCGTCAAACTTCCGCGGGCCAACCAGCTGGAAGAATCCGCTGACCTTTCCGGTGCGCCTGTCAAAAAAGAAACCGCGTGTGTCAAACTTCCCCTCCTCGAACAGGTCAGTGAGATCGGGGCAACAGACTCCCCCAAGACTCCCAGCACGAAACAATCGAAACTCTCGGACGATCCGGTCTCGAGCAAACAACCAGCCGCTCTGGAACCACCCACCTCGCCGAAAAGGAACCCGCAAGCTCCCCAGCCTCCCTCCGCATCCTCGACCTTGAGTAAACCCGTCGGGGGATCCATCGCTCCAGTAGTCCCCAGTCAACCTCGCATAACCTCGGCACCATCCGCTGCCGAAATTCCGAAAGCTCCTGCAGAGGACGCTGCAGATGCTTTCGTGGAAGCACCAGCCAAACCCGCCCGCCTCATTTCCCTCGATGCCCTCCGCGGCTTCGACATGTTCTGGATTATCGGCGGAGCCGCCCTCCTTCGCGCCATCGCCAATTGGTCTGGCTCCGAGGAATTCATCAAGCACGCCACCGAGCAAACCACGCACACTCCCTGGATCGGATTCACCGCCTACGATCTCATCTTCCCGCTCTTCATCTTCATGTCCGGGGTCACCATCCCCTACGCCATTACCTCGAAAATCGCCAATGGCACCATTTCGAAACCACGTGCTTATTTCCGCGTCATCCGTCGATTTATTCTTCTCACTGCGCTGGGACTTTCCTTCACCTTCCTCAGCTTCGATCCCGGGCAATTCCGAATCCCCGGCGTCCTACAACTCATCGCCGGCGGTTACTTAATCGCCGCCATCATTGCGATCCATCGACCGGCCCGCCCCCAATTCATCTGGGCTCTCGGTATCCTCGTGGGATACTGGCTCGCCTTCACCTTCATTCCCGTTCCGGGAGGCGAAGCAGGACAACTCACCCCGTCTGGAAACCTCGCCGCCTACCTTGATCGCCTTCTTCCGGGCAAGCTCTACATGGGCGTCTTCGATCCCGAAGGCCCCGTCCGCTTCCTCCCCGCCACCGCCATGGCCCTCTTGGGGTCGGCTACCGGATCACTACTGAAATCCCAGGAAAAAGCCAATCACGCCACCGCCTTCAAACTCCTCCTCGCAGGTACCGCCGCCCTTGGGCTCGGCTGGGCCTGGGGAATGACCTTCCCCATCATCAAGCCGCTCTGGACCAGCTCCTACGTTCTCTTCTGCACCGGATGCAGCCTCGTTTTACTCTTCTTTTTCTACCTCGTCATCGATGTCTGGAAGCAACGCTGGCTCGGCTACATTTGGCTTCCGATCGGCATGAACGCTATCACGATTTACGTCCTCTCACGATTCGTGAGCTTCCGCACCATTTCCGAAAATATCCTCGGAGGCTACGCCGGCACCCTTTCGGATCATCCCGCCGAATTCACTCTCGCACTGGGAACGATCATCATCGAATGGGTCCTCCTCCTCTATCTCTTCCGCAAGAAAACCTTCCTCCGCGCCTAAGCCATGAAACTATTCAAGCTCTCCGATCTCTTAGATTTCCTCGCTTCCCTTATTGTTGTGGGAACCATCATCGGCGGCCTCACCCACTGGGCCCAAACCCACGCGAAGCCGCCCCTAAGCTACGCAAAGGAGTCCACCATCGACCTCCTGCCCATCGACGCAACCATTGAGGGAGATATCCAACTCTATCCCACCACCGTTGAGGACCAGAAAAAGGATTTCTCCTACAAGCACGGCAATGAGATTCTCAAAGAGCAACAAAGCCGCAAGGCCGGGAAATGGATAGGCCTGAAAGACTCTCTCACCTGGACCTTCGCCACTGATTCCCCACAGAAATACCAACTCTCGTTCACCTATTCCTCCGATTCAGCGGGTGGTCAAATTCAAGCCACCCTCGACAAAGGCACCTTCCTCGGAACTCTAGAAAATACCGAAGGCCCCAACTCATGGAGAAACCTCGACCTTGGTGAAGTGGAGCTTCCCGCCGGAACTCACACCCTCACCCTGAAAGGAACAAAACTCATCGGGGAAGAACTCCTCCGACTCGAAAGAGTGACTCTGACTCCGTAGTCAAAGGCTTTGCTTTTGATTGTCTCTGGCAGGCAGCGGGCGACAGGACTACTTGCCTTCCATCTCCATCATCGAGGGCGCGGCGAGCTTTTTCACCTTGGCCTGGCTTTCCTCGGAAAGCTGCTCGAGCGGATAAGCCACCTTCTTTCCACTTTTCAATTCGAAGCTCACCTTCCCTTTGGAAAGCCCATGAAAACGAGCAACGATTTCGACCCCCTTGGCATTCGTCCACTTTACCCAGGCGGGTTCCACCACAACCGGAGCGGGTCCGAATTGCTCCGTGACAATACGCCCCTCTTTAAACTTGAGGAGCTTCTTGGGATCCCATTTGTCCGGTCCTTTCTTTCCCGTCTTCCCATCAATTTTCGCCCCTTCGTGAATCCACTGCGCTACCGTCATAATCTCCTCCTCGGTTAATCGCTCACCCTTGTTCTTCGGAGGCATTGCCCCCTTCTCATGCTGCGGGCGGACAAGGGTAACAAACAAATAACTGGCATCCCAATCTCCGGGGACGACCACCTCGTTCTTGCTGAAACGCTTCAAGAAATGCTCCTCGTCATCCAAACGAAGACCACCTTTGATCTTGTCCCCCTCTTCGCTGTGACAATCGTAGCACTTCGCCTTGAAAATCGGCATCACGTCGCGCTTGTAATCCAAGGCCTGGGCACAAGTTACCAAACACAGTATCGCTAGAAGCACTCTCATCAGGAACATCCCTAGCGTGTTCCCCGCCCTGGGTAAAGACTCCGCTTTTAGGGTTCGGGGTAATCCTGCACACGGTAGGACCGGAATCCTGCCGAAACCTCCTCTTCCATTAATGTTTCCTCGGAGCCGGAAGCAATGCGCATTCCAATCTCCTCCCAATTGACCAAATCAGAAGAAGCATAAACAAAATAGCGCGTTCCCGGAACGGCATTCCAGCTAATCGCTGAAGTCAACGCCGCCGGATCATATTCGAGGTTCGTGATGACCAACGGGGGGCCGCTAACGACTGGCTCGATGGTTTCAACAGTCACGTTATCAAGATCAAATCCCGGGCTGTTTCCCCAGTGGGCACTGAAGCTAAATGCCCCCGCAGTTGTCGCACTCGGATCACCTTCCTCAAACAAACCAAGATCCATCACCGAACTGGTGAATTCGTTTCCCCCGGCATCGGACAATTCAAGATCATAACTCGCCCCGCTCGCCCCCCAGCCATTGCAAGTGATTCTCAGATGATACCAAACATCAACAGCCAACCCGGGAAGGGACAGCTCCTGCCATCCTCCACTATACGCCCACCAGGTATCCCCCTGATGACGAAGATTGATCGTCGCACCCTCGTAGACCACCTCTTCCCCGGTCATTACCATGAAATTAAACTGTCGTTCCCCGGGATGGATCCGCAGAAAACAATCGACAAAAAAGTCACTCGCACCTCCTTCAAATATCGCTCCCAGAATGCCGGTAGCGGGCTTGACTCTGGCAAACTTTGGTGAGCCCTGGGCACCCACTCCCGATTCGAGATCCGTATTCACGACAGGATTATCCCAATCATTACTGAGAACGATATACTCAAAATCGTCCACCACGATCGGGGCCGAGATCAACGACCCGCAAAGCAATATTGCGAGCGCCAACTGGGGCAGGAGAAGTGGTGATCTCACAGTCAGAGAAGAATAATCGGAACCTCCGAATGGATCAATGCCAAAGCTCACAAGCGAAAAAAGCATCTCCGTCTTTTTGTGATCGCCCAATCGAAATCCCTCTCTCTAAAATCCGCCAGTTATGAGAATCAAATCGACACTCCTCGCCGTTGGCATCGCCCTCTCCTCTCTCACCGCTTGCGGAAAAGAAAAGGTAGATCCGCTCAAAGCACCCACCGACGTCGCCGCAGCTCCTGCTGATGCCAAAGCCACCGCTTCCGGCTTGAAATCAAAAGTCATCAAAAAAGGCACCGGCAAAAAGAATCCTGCAGCCACTGACACCGTGACTGTACACTACTCCGGTTGGACCACCGACGGAAAATTGTTCGATAGCTCCCACAAGCGGAACAAGAAAGCCAGTTTCCCCCTCAACCGCGTGATCCCAGGCTGGACCGAAGGACTTCAGCTCATGGTCGTGGGCGAAAAGCGGCGCTTCTGGATCCCCGCCGAACTCGCCTACGGCAACAACCCCGGCGGTGGACGTCCGGGCGGACTCCTCGTCTTTGACGTGGAGCTTTTCGAGATCAAGTGAGCCCGGCTTACTTCTTGCCAAAACAATCGAGGCGCGCGCCGATGCGCACATAGAGACGGTCGTGAGCCACCGCAGGAGTCACATCGGCCCACTCGATTCCCTCCCCCAGCTCCAGGCTGGTGCGTGAGATCTCTTTGTAGGAGGCACCAATTTCCGCGACGATCAATTCGCCTTCCCGGGACAGGCAAATGAGGCGCCCGCCCACGATCAGTGGCGAAGCATAAAAATTCGCCATGAGCTTTTCCTCCCACTTCTTCTCACCGCTGGAGGCCTCGAGCGCGACGAGCACTCCTCCATCTGAAACGGAGTAAAACATCTTCCCGTCGGAAACAGGTGTCGGCACGTAGGGCGTGTTGCCCTTCATCTTCCAGACAATCTTCGCCTCCCCACCCGCTCTCGCCGGAGGACGCACCGTGAAGTAAACGCCACTTTTACAGCCAACCGCGATCTGCACGTCTTTCGAATTCGACCCGGCAAGAACATTGATCGGCGAAACAATCGTTCGCTGCTTCATCGAACCGGAAACCTCCCAGCGAACCTTCCCGTCCTTGAGGTCCAATCCAACAACACCAACGCTCTGGCTTGCCACGACAACTTCCGTCCCTCCGTCAGGTAATTTTCGAACGAGAGGAGTCACATAACTTGTCTTGCCTCCTGGAAACTCGGTCTTCCAAATCGACTTGCCATCTTTTGCACCAACCGCACCCACATATCCGACATTCATGTGCAGGTGACACACCAGGATTTTGTCTCCGTGAATCTCGGGGTGAATATTGAGACCATGTTGACTTTTTCCGGGGCCAATTTCATGGATCCACAGACTATTTCCTTTGTGATCATAAGCGGACATCATAGCCGACTCCTTCTTCGCACTATACCAACACACAACCACCATGTCCTCGTTCACTGCCGGACTGGCCGCCGCCGTGTTGTTGAATCGATGCAGGTGATATTCCCCCACATCCAGACTCTTCGCCCAACGCTTCTTTCCACTTATTGCATCTAGGCAGGTGAGGGTGACCTTACCCTTTTTTCGATCTTCCCCGGTGACAAACAAGGAATCTCCCCAAATCACCGGCGAACTGGATCCCGGCCCCGGCAATGGGACCGACCAACACAGGTTTTGCTTCCCAATCTCCTCAGGTAATTTCGCTTCAGAGACGCCGCGTCCATCGACACCCCGAAAACGGGGCCAATTTTCCTGGGCGCAGATCGATCCAGCGACAAATGCAGAAAGTAAAACAGGCAGACACAATTTCATAAGGGATTTCCTAGCAGGATCTTGAAAAAACGGTGATCAAAAAGTATCATTGCAACCATTTCTTCGCCCATCGCATCCACCCCAATGATCAAACCATTCACCACCCTCGCCCCGTTGGTCTTTGGCCTGAGCCTCTCTCTCGCTATCGCTAAACCTCCCAAGAAAGACCCTATCGAAAAGGGCTTTGAGGAAGCCATCGAAGAATACAAAAACGAAAATTACAGCACCGCCACCGCAAATCTGCGCGAAATGATCAAGCCTCTCGAAGAAAATAATGGACTATGGCTGCAGATCCTTAGTCACCTTCACTCGATAGAATCGTTCGTCGCCTCCCCCTCCCCCCTGGTGAGTGAGAGTAGAGGAATTCCCGACTGCCTGATAATTCCGAGCCACCGAAGCCCACGCATCTGTCAGTCCAAGGTCATCACTGACTTCGAGATGGTAATAGCGGCCGGTGACCGATGAGAACATCACCTCACTATCTCCGCCAACAACCATCACCGAGGTCACCTGAAACGCGGACGCCCTATCCAAAGGATCAGTGCCCGCAATATCTTCATCTCCATTCGAGCGGCCGTCTCCATCTTCATCTCCCCCCAGCGCCAAGAGTATTACACTCGATGAAGTTTCCGGCGAAGTCGAAGCCACTCCGGCAGCACTGACTGCCGTCACCGTCGCCTCGTAATGAGTCCCGGGAACTCCCGCGAAGGAATATTGATTCGCTCCATCCGTTACCTCCCCAGAAGAAACGACCGCTCCATCCCCATCGCTGACCGTGATCTGAAAACTCGCAATGTGATCATCAGGACCACCATTGGGAACCCAGGTGAAAACAACTTCAGCACCAAACTGGTAGGCCCCGGTCAAGGGAATCGGTGAGGGCGGCGGCGTGACATCATAAAGTTTCAAATACTGTGCCTCAAAAGGCGCGCTATCCCAGGCCCCAATACTCAGGGGAACTTTTTTCAGAAAAACATCGAAACCCGAAGACAACAAATCTCCGCCGCTGATTCCGCTACCCCACAACCAAAGGTCATCGCGACCCACCACCGTTGGAGGGCGATTATAGGCCGCGATATTCTTCACATTGTAAGTCCTCCCGTCCGCAATCCCCAACAGGCCACTCAATCCCGAAGGGATCTTAAAGCGATCACTTTGGTCATTGTTCCGATCCAAGTTCGCAAAGGCAATCACGACATCCTGATAAGCCGGAGAAGCTCCTACTTCCTCATACTTCGCTACAGCATGGATCTGATCGTTGTTGCCATTGCCATCGAGAAACCACCTCAGGCTGCTCCCCAAGGCCGGGCTCTCACGACGCGCGCTCAACATCCCCGAATAAACCGGATAAAGCTGATCATTCCCAAAGTCGGCATCATTCCAAATCGGCATCATGGAATTCCACCTCTTGAAATGCGCGATCTCCTTTCCAAAATTCGTTTCGTAATGCTGGTAACCGGTAATACGACTCACTCCCAATTCCTGCCCCGGAAAAACCATCGGCAAGCCATCATTGGTGCAAGCCACCGAAGTCCTCATCAAGGCTTCCCAGGGATCGGCGTAATTCTCTTCATCGTGTGAGGTCGTATTCATCAAGACCAAAGACTGCCCGTAAGCGCTACGACGTGACTCAAAAATGTTGCGATAGGAATACTTATTCGTGGCACTCTGAAGGGGAAAAACGATGTTCTCATTCAGGATGTCAAAGTGCCGCGCTGACCGATAGGTCACCGCACCTCCATCGAGCGACTCAGCCATCATCACAAAATTCCACTTCGTGCCGCGCGCTACATTGATGATGTATTCCCAGGCTCTCGGCGGCAGCCCTTGCCCAAAGTCACACCGCAGTCCATCGATTCCCGCATCATCAATAAGATAACGCGCCGCCGCATCTCCGTCTGTCGCCGTTGAATTCCGGTTAACCGCCCTCGTCTGGTCCAACCAATGCAAGGCATACTCCGCAAAGTAATCCCACACCCGGTGAGTTACATTTCTCCCCTCTCCTCCTTGGGTGAAATCGATGGAAGTCCAATCCGAATCACTGGCATCGAACCAATCCCCTTCGCTAGTGTGACTGGTGTTTTCCGGCGCTGAATTAAATTCCACCAAGGCGTCATACCGACCAAAAAAGACATCCTTGACGTCATTCCATTTTCCAAAATCGAAACGATCAGGACCCGGCGCAATCGTTCCCGCGCTACTGGCACGATTCCCATAGTTTCCTTCCCGCGAAAAGAAACGCGCTTCGCGATTTCGAATCTCATCCGTTGACGCCCAGGTCGACCCATCGGGCTGGAAGAGATCAACTCCCTGCTGCGAAAATTCAACATCAAAGGAAGTATGATTGAACGGCGCATCGAGCATGATTCCCACCTCCTTGGCATCGGCTGCCGATACAAAATTCTGCCAAGCCGTCATCGCCAAGGCCCGATTGGCTGCCACGCTGTTTCCCGCACTGTAGTTCTTCGTCATCAACTCGTTGACTTCGAAGAAATTCTTCACGGCATACGGGCTTCCCGGTTCGTAAAGCGGCCCGCCATTGCCATACCCCGCCACCGGCTCACGACCGTCGATGCCATTGGGGTGAATCGGCTGAAACCACAACCAATTGCATCCCAAGCCCGTCAAATAATCGAGATCCCAACGATTGTTCGCATTGTGCGGAGCTCCCGGAGCGTTATGCAGATCCTCCAAAGTCGACCGGTCATCCATCCCGTCGCCATCGGCCTCGATATAAACACATTCACCTCGTAGAGGTTGATTTTCCGCGACGAGCTGGGCGAAACCACCACGCAATGATCCCGCAAGCCATACCAAATCCACGATCCTTCCGCCGAAGTCCGATAGCGCGTGGTCACGCGATACGCACCCGTGCGATTTGCGGGAATCGTCAATTCGTAGCGATCCTCACCCGCATCATAAGTCATCGTAAATCCCGCATAATAATGCCCCGTCACCGGATCGGCATCAGCCGCGCTCGAGCTAATCGTGTTTCCATTCACCGCCACGATGCCATCGGGAACCCCGTCGTTGTTCTTGTCCATCCGAGCGAGATCCCGACGATTCAGATTGGTGAAGACCTCCGCCTCATGAACCGCGCCCCCGCCGGGAGGGTCGAAGTAAAACGTCAGATCGACACTCTCCTCCCGCACTTCATCAAGGTAGACATGAGAAGTGGTGTATTCTCCGCTCCGCACCGGATACCCAGGTGCCTCCACCGTCAAATCACCATCAGCCATCACCTGGGACACCAAGGCGATGGCCAGCAAAGAAGCTCGTCGAGTCGTCATCTGTGATTCACTCTACTCATTGAGTTGTTCCACCGTCCAACTCTCAATCCGCGATTTGTGAGCATTGCGTAATGCTCTCACCTCATCTTTGCTCACCGGGTTGGTCACATCATCCTAAACAAGCTTCATCAACTTCTCCGGAGATCCGATCCGACCACATTCCCGCCACCCGCTCTCCGTGGGCCCACACGCGATGGTCGCTCGAACCCAGCAGGCGATCCAACCAGGCATCCTGCGACGCTTCAAGGGATCAGCACAAACATTCGCTGTGACCAAATACAAAACGAAAGGAATTCGCTTCAACACAAAGAGAACCCTATCAGCTCATCTCCTCTCTGCCGAAAAGAAAGATCCCAATCTCAAAGGCCGTTCTGTGAGCTTGATGAAATTCTTTCTCACCCTGTTCCTTTTGGCCCAAGCATTCGCCAAACCTCTCGTGATCACCGGCACCACCGAACCTTTCTCCGTCGTTTTCGACAAAGACGGGGCTCTCCTCGGCGTGGAATACGAAAAAGGCAACCGCGTCTTCCGCTACCAGAGTGGCAAACTCACCTTCATCGCCGGATCGCAATCACCCGGCGGGCAAAAACTTGGCGACGTCTCCGAGGGCGACGGCGGTCTCGCCTCCAAAGGTCGCTTCAACGGCATGCACGACCTCGCCCTCCATCCCGACGGTCGACTCTTCCTCGCCGATACCTTCAACCGGCGAATCCGCGTCATCGACACCAAAACCAGCAAACTTTCCACCCTCAAATTCACCGGCCCCCCGCTCAAAAGCCCCTATACTGTCTCCATCAATCCCAAGGGAACCCACCTCCTCATCGCCGATCTGAAAAACTACCAAATCCGCGAAATCGATCTCAAATCCATGCTCATCCGCACCGTGGCAGGAAATGGAAAACGCGGCAAGCCCACCGACGGCGGGAAGGCCACCAAGTCGCCCCTCTACGGACCTCGTGCCGCCGTCTACGGAGCCGATGGCTCAATCTACATCGCCTCCCGCGAAGGCCATGCCCTCCGCCACGTTGACCTCAAGGGTCGCATCCATACTCTCGTCAACACCTCAGGAAAAAAAGGCTACTCCGGCGACAACGGCCCCGGACCGCAAGCCAAACTCAAGGGCCCTAAGCATCTCGCTCTCGACCCCGAAGGCAACATCGTCATCAGCGACGACAATAACCACTGCCTCCGCCTCTACAAAGTGAAGGAGAAAACGATCCACCTCCTCGCCGGCTCTCCCGGCAAAGCCGGGAAGACCCTCGGCGACTCACCTCTCACCACAAAAATCAATCGCCCTCACGGCGCCCGCTACGATTCCAAAGGCGGACTCTGGATCGCCGATTCCATGAACCACCGTCTTCTTCACTTTCCAAAATGAACCTAAAAATTAGTCTCCTCTTCGCCTGCTTCACGACATCCCTCCTCGCCGACAATTGGCCCGGTTGGCGTGGCCCAGGCGGCGATGGCATTTGCCTCGATAAGAAAGCCCCCCTCTCCTGGACGCTCGAAAAAGATCTCAAATGGAAGACCAATATCCCTGGCATCGGCCACGCCTCGCCCATCATTTGGGACGACGCCATTTTTCTCGTTTCCGCCGATGAAGACTCCGGCGAGCGCCTCCTCCTCAAGCTCGATCGCAAGACCGGGAAATCACTTTGGCAGCAAACAGTCCTCAAATCACCCATCGAAAAGATCCACCGCAAAAACAGCCGCGCTTCCAGCACTCCCGCCACCGATGGAAAGCTAGTCTATGTCTCCTTCCTCGATAAAGAGGACATGTTCGTCGCCGCCTACGACTTCGATGGCAAAAAAGTCTGGGAAGTTCGTCCCGGTATTTTCTCAAGCCGCCACGGCTATTGCTCCAGCCCGATTCTTTGGAAAGACAAGATCATCGTCAATGGCGATCACGACGGCGACGCCTACCTCGTCGGCCTCGACAAAAAGACCGGCAAGACGATTTGGAAAACACCGCGTCCAAACAAAACCCGCAGCTACTGCACACCCATCATCCGCACTATTGAAGGCCGAAACCAATTGGTCATTTCCGGGAGCAAATGCGTCGCCTCCTACGATCCCGATACCGGCAAACAGCACTGGATCATCGACGGACCCACCGAGCAATACGTCGCCTCCCCGGTTTACGACGGGAAATACATCTACATGACCTGCGGCTTTCCGACCCTTCACATGATGGCCATCGACCCAACCGGCAGCGGCAACGTCACCGACACCCACGTCGTCTGGCACACTCGCAGAGACCCATCCTACGTCCCCAGCCCCGTCGTCACCAACGGCTACTACCTCGTGGTCTCCGACAAAGGAACCGGCTCCTGTTACCAGGCCCAAAAAGGCGAACGCCTCTGGAAACAAAAGATCGGCCGCGAACACTCCGCCTCCCTCGTCGTAATGCAAGATCACGTCATCTTTGGGTCCGAAAAGGGTATCATCACCGTTGTCAAACCCGACGCGGAATACAAACAAACCGCCCAAATGTCTCTCGGTGAAGACCTCTCCGCCTCCCCCGTAATCGTCAACGGCCAATGGTTTCTCCGGGGAGAGGAGCATCTATTTTGTATTGGAAACTGATCGGAAAAAGGCGCAACAATCCTTTCCGACCACTGGATAAGCCAGAATCTCACCAGCTGTCATATATCTCTATATCGTTGCGATCTTCACTAAAAGAAAACCCTAATCACTTGAGTTCCATCTTGTGAGATAGCCACAAAGGTGTTTTATTATCTTCCCCTTCATGAAAAACACTCGACATAAAATCCTCTCACTCGGGTTCTTAGCAACACTGCCCGCAACAACCCAAGGCTCCCAAATCACTTGGGGCACAGCCTTCTCAATCGCCGCTCCGGAAGACATTTCGAATCCCCCGGGAAGCATCATTCACGAGGCACTCGACTTCAACAGTGCCACGGGGGCAGGTGCGGGAGACGATCTCATGATCAACGGCATCACCTTCACAATCTCAGCAGCGGCAGGGACCGGAAATATTCTCACCAGCATGACCACTGGACCGACTCACGGGACCGGTTTCTTCACGGGCGCTACGGGCGATACCGATTTAGACACCCTTCTCGACAGCCATGCCTATACCGGAGCGAACCCTGCTGAAATCACCCTGACCATCAATGGTCTGCAAGCAGGAACAAACTACCAAGTGCAGCTCATCGGAGTCGCCGACGCGCGGGGCTGCTGCGCAGGCCGGACCTACGAACCCGATGACGGGTTGGGGAACTTCAACACCGGAATTGAAATGCCGCGAGGCGACTTTGCCAGCGTTTTAGGAACCTTCACTGCCGACGCCATTAACCAAAACATCCTCTGGAGATCTCTTGGCGGCTTAGCGGGCAATAGTGACGCCGGGTTTTCCGGGATCGTCGTGATCGAAATGCCCGATTCCGAGGACAACGATTTGGACGGACTCACGAACAGCTGGGAAAATCTTCACGGCCTAAATCCCAACAACAATGACTCCGACGGGGATCTGATCCTCGATGGTGACGAAGACGAAGACAATGATGGCCTCGACAACCTTGGGGAACAGGCTGCCGGGACCGATCCAGCAGACGAGGACACCGATGATGACACCCTTCTGGATGGTGACGAAACAAACACCGGAATCTGGAATGGCACCTCAGACACCGGCACCCATCCTCTCATTGGAGATTCCGATGGCGACAGCCTCTCCGATGGCGTCGAAAATCCCGACCTTCCCTTCGTCGATGTAAACCAAACGGGCTCCAACCCTAACGTTACCGATACTGATAGCGATAACCTTCCCGACGACGTGGAAGTTGGCATTGGCTACAATCCAAACGACGATGATACAGACGACAACCTGACCCTCGACAGGGATGAGGACTTCGACTCTGATGGTTCTACCAACGGCAGCGAACTCGCCAATGGCACCGACATTGCCGACGACGACTCCGATGATGATGGCTACCTCGACGGTGTCGAAACCAACACTGGAGCTTGGGTGAGTGCGACCAATACCGGAACAAATCCTCTCGACAATGACACCGATAACGACGGACTCCTTGACGGTGTTGAAAATCCTGACCTTCTCTTTGTCGATGCCAACCAAACCGGCACCAACCCTCATCTCTGGGATACCGACAACGATCTCCGCAGCGACGGATTTGAAATCACCGAAGGCTCAGACCCGACCAATGCAGATGACTTCACCGCTCTTCCTGCGGTCTCATTACGACCTGGCCTCATCGGCGGCGACCTCACCGACCCTGAAAACGACGGCATCGATACCGAAGATACCGCTGGCACCAACTTCAACTGGGTCAGCATCACTTCCAGTTCAAAATCCTTCTTCACCGATGCGACTGCGGGTGGCTCGAACGAAGGAGCCTTCGATGTCTTCGACAACAACGTTGGACCAGGCCACTTCAAATGGTGCTGCGACGCTCCGCCTCAGGACCTCACCGTAGAATTCGAAGATCCCATCTCCATCACTCACTTTACCCTGACTTCCAGCAACGACTCCCCGCTTCGCGACCCAGTCGAATGGGAAATTCAGGGATCTGACGACGGTATAGATTTCACCCCTATTTATCGCAGCACGAACCCGGCAATTTGGACTGCCCGTAATCAAACCGCCCTCTTTCTCCTCGAGACACCAGCGGTAAGCTACAAGTTTATCCGTTACCAGGTCAACACCACGGGCAACGGCCTGAACCACGCTCTGGGTGAAATCGAGTACTTCGGCGACGCCGGCACCACTCCGCTGGAAGTCACGGACATCAGTTACAATACAGACACGAATCGAGTGACCCTCGTTTGGACCTCCAAGCCTGGAAGGACCTACACTGTCTTCACGAACACCGACCTGGGTGTCTTCGATGCTGATGTAAACGATTCCGTTCCTTCTGGCGGAGATCTCACCACCTATGAATTCCCTGATCCCAACCCCGGGTCTGACCAACAATTCTTCAAGGTCGTCGAAAACTAATTACGGTTTTCACCTCCTTTTTCCAAAATCAACCAATCAGCCCTCTCCTAGAGAGGGCTGATTTTCTCTTTTGCCATCATGAAAAAACTCCATCCGCGCCATCTTTCACTGGTTCTCATCGCCTCTTTGAACTGCAGCGCCTTATTACTATCTGCCGCTGAAATCGCCTGGCAACCCACCTTCAATCTTACCAATGCCAATCAGGTGGATACCAACGGAACTCTCGTCAAAGCAGTCAACGCGACAAGCGACGGAGACAGCACAACCGTAAACATCGGTGGAGAAAACATCCTCTTTGCAGCCGAGGCAATCGCTCCCAGCAATACCAACACGGGAACTTTTTTCACTGGAGGAGGAGGCGACTCTGGCAATCCCCAACTCAACACCGTCCTCAACAGCCACTCCTATGCCGGAGGTGGATGGACTTTCCAACTTACCGGACTCACCGGAGGTGCAGACTATCAAATTCAACTCATTGGGGCAGCCGACACCCGGGGCTGTTGTTCCTCCCGGAATCAACGGGCCGGCGACGACGAATCACCCGAGAATGTCAGCGACGATTTCTCCCGCAGCGGAGTAGGCTCGGTCATCGGAACCTTCACCGCCGGCGGAACCAACCAAACGATCAACCTCCTCGGCGGGGTCAACAACGGAGTGGATCCCGGCCTCAGCGCCTACATTCTCCGCGCCACCGCACCACCCACTCCCCAGCCGCCCACCGATATCGCACTCAGCAATACCGACCTCGCACCAGACTCTGCCGCAGGTACTCTCGTCGGAGCACTAACTACTTCCGACCCCAACGGTGATAACAACCACAGCTATAGCTTCGTCGACACCGGAAATTTCCCTGACAACAACCTCTTCACCATCGCCAACGGTGATCAGCTCCGCGCCGATTCCGCTCTCGGTAGCTTCGGTGCGAGCTACTCGATCCGTCTCCGCACGACCGACTCCGACACTCTTACTTACGAAGAAACGTTCACCCTCAGTGTCGAAGCGGCCATGGCACCCACTGCACTCTTCTTCCCGTCAAATACCGTTCTCCTCGGCACTCCTTCCGGATCAACCATCGCCGACTTCGCCACCGAGGATCCCAATACAGCCGACGCTCACAGCTATCAGCTTGTCTCCGGTGCAGGTGATACCGATAATGCCTCCTTCACGATCTCCGGCAACACTCTCCAAACCGCCGCCGCCCTCCCCGGCCTCGGGTCCATGCTCAATTTCCGCGTCCGCAGCACCGACCTCTCCGGACTTTCCATCGAACAAACCTTCACCCTCACTGTCGTGGGAAACTCACTTCGCATTAACGAATTCCTCGCCAACCCCAACGCCTCCAGCCTTCAGGACGAAGATGGCGAAACCTCGGACTGGGTCGAACTTCACAATCCCGATGGAGGATCGATCAGTCTCAATGGATACTACCTCACCGATGACCCGGACCAATTGACCAAGTGGCAGTTCCCCAACGTCTCGATTTCCGGAAACGGCTACCTCCTCATCTTCGCCTCTGGCAAAGACCGCCGTCCCACCAATGGCGACGAACTCCACAGCAACTTCAGCCTCTCCGCCAATGGAGAATACCTCGCCTTGGTCAGCCCGGATGGCAGCACCGTCCTTTCGGAATTCGGCACCTCCACCACCGACTACCCCAGCCAACAAGGCAACGTCTCCTACGGATTCTTCGGCGACCCACTCCAGGTCGGCTTCCTTCTCAATCCGACCCCGGACGAATCCAACGCCACCGGAAACGGCGTCTCCGGCTTTGTCGCCGACACCGACTTCGGCGTCTCACGCGGCGTATTCGGTAGCCCCTTTTCTCTAACCATCACCACCGCCACCGCCGGAGCCTCCATCCGCTACACCACCGACGGAAGCTGGCCCAGCGAGACCAATGGCACCATCTACACTGGCCCCATCTCCGTGAATCGCTCCATGGCAGTCAAAGCCATCGGCTACCGCTCCGGCTACGTCTCGACCAACATCGATACCCACACCTACATCATCCCGAGCACCGTGCTCGATCAGACTTCTGCCAATACCCAAAGCCTCTATGGTCTCCCTTCAAGTTGGGACGGACAATCTCCCTACTACGGCATGAACAACAATTCCAATGCCAACCCCGATACACACCCCACCATGGAGGATGACCTCACCACTGTCCCCAGCCTTTCGATCGCGATGGATGTTGACGACATGTTCGGCTCCTCCGGGATCTACTCCAATCCTGGTTCATCCGGCTCCTCGTGGGAGCGCAAAACATCTCTCGAACTCGTTGATCCCGAGGACCCCACTGGAGACAGCAACTTCCAACAAAACTGCGCCATCAGGATCCAAGGCGGCGCCTTCCGAAGCTTTGGCCTCACTCGCAAGAAGTCCTTCCGTGTCCTCTTTAAATCGGAATACGGCACCAGCAACCAACCCACCGACGGTCCTGGATCGCTCAAGTTCCCTCTCTTCGGCACCGAACCCGGAGTCGCCCAGGAATTCCAAACTCTCGTTTTCCGTATGGAATCAAACGACGGCTGGCAATGGTCCGGCGCAGGAAGCCAACCACAATACGCTCGCGATGAATTTGGCCGCCGCACCCAGCTCGCCCTCGGGCACCCCGCCCCTCACGGTCGCTACCTCCACGTCTATATCAATGGCGTTTACTGGGGACTCTACAACATCGTCGAACGTCCCGACTCCAGCTTCGCCGAAAGCTACGTCGAAGACGCCGTCCGTGAAGAATGGGAAGGGCAAAACTCCGGCACCCCCATCAACAGCTCCACCAACCTCAACAACTGGAACAGCCTCCTTTCCGCCGTCAATGACATCTCCGGCACCAACCTTCAACGCGACGCCGCTTTCTTAAAAGCCTGCGGATTCAACCCCGACGGCACCCGCAATGCCAGCTTCCCCGTCTGGTGCGATCCTTCCAACAATGCCGATTACTTCATCACCAATTGGTATGGTGGCAACAGCGACTGGCCTAACAAAAACTACTACGGCGGCATTCAGTCCCAGGCTCCGCGTCACGGCTACAAGTACTTCATGTGGGATTCCGAATGGTCCCTCTTCCTTCGTTCCAACACAAACTACAACCGCATTACCAACTACAACGGCATCGCCGCCGCCAACGACCGATTGCAAGACAGCCCGGAATTCCGCCTTCGCTTCGGTGACCGGGTCCACCGTGCCTTTTTCAATAACGGACCTCTCACTCCCGCCGCGGCCCTGGCCCGCTACCAAGAAGTCACCGCCGATCACCGGAGCATCCTCAACCCCGAAGCAGCACGCTGGGGAGATCAACATGGCGGCAACCGCTCCCTCAGCGACTGGGAGGGCGAATACAATCGAATCGTCAGTGACTGGTTCCCCGACCGGCCGGATCTCTTCTTAAGCAGCCTCCGCTCGGCCAACCTCTACCCTAATCTTGCCGCACCGACCTACAGTCAGCATGGCGGCTCCATCCCTGCCGGCTCCGGTCCTTCTTTCATCACCCCGACCACCGTAGACAAAGTCTACTACATCTTCGGGGATGGTGACAATGACCTCACCGACTACGCGCACTCCCTCGACCCACGCCTTGTCGGCGGAGGAATTAATCCCTCTGCTAGTTTGGTTACCTTGGGAGACGGCGGTGGAGTCGGTGGCCCCACCACCACCCGCTATATTGAAAGCGGCCACACTTGGAGTTACCTCGACGACGGTTCCGACCAAGGTACCGCCTGGCGGGGAGTAGGATTCAATGATGCCTCATGGGATTCCGGAGCTTCTCCCTTGGGATACGGTGATGGCGATGAAACCACCGAGGTCGATTTTATCGATGTTGATCCCGGCACAAATGGAGATCAAAAAAATGCCACCACCTACTTCCGCACCACCATCAATATCGGCGACCCTTCCGCCTTTGAAGCCTTCACTCTAAATTATGTCTACGACGATGGCATTGTCGTCTACGTCAACGGCAACCGCGTCGATGGTCAGAACCTGGGAAACAATCCCTCATTCGATGAATACGCTGGAACCAACAGTGATGATAACGACACAGGTTCAATCAGCTTGTCTCCTAACACCTTCGTCAGCGGCTCCAACACGATTGCCGTCGAAATTCACCAAGCCTCTTCTAGCAGTTCGGACATCAGCTTCGATCTCGACCTCACCGGCTTCCCCCCCGGCGTGGGCGGTGGTGACACCCACTCATCAAACCCTCTCTCCCTCACCGAACCCGGCTGGCTCTTCTCTCGTTCTTACAATAGCGCCACCGGAGAATGGAGTGCGCTCAATACCGCATTCTTCACTCCGGATACCGTGCCAGCTGACGCGAGCAACCTGGTCATCTCCGAAATAAACTATCATCCCGGTGAACCCTCCACTCCAGGGGAACTGGCAACCTCGACCGATCGCGATGACTACGAGTTTATCGAACTCATGAACGTCAGCACGTCGACCATCGATCTAACCAATGTCCGCTTTACCCTCGGCATCACCTTCGCCTTCGCCGAAAACACCCTGATTGCTCCCGGAGGACGTCTGGTTCTGGTTAAAAACAAAGCCGCCTTCGACGCCCGCTATCCCGGACTCTCAGGCACTATCAATATCGCCAACGATGTTCTCGGCAGTAATGACTACAGCGGACGCCTCGCCAACGAGGGCGAACAACTCATCCTCCTCGATGCCAATGATATCGCGATCCACAACTTCACCTACGACGACGATCTCCCCTGGCCTCTCGCCGACGGTAGTTCGTTTACTCTCGTGCTGAAATCCCCGGCATTACCCATCCCGGATCACGGCCTCGCTGCCAATTGGATCGGCTCCAACAATCCCAATGGAGCTCCCGGATCAGAAACCGAAGCCGGCTTTGTCGGTGACAGCACCGCAGACAGTGACGGCGATCGCTATTCCGCCCTTTTTGAGTACGGACTCGGAACCAGCGACCTCCTCTTTGGGGATGCGCAGACAAAAATCGACGCCTCCTCCACCTCACTCACCGTAGGCGAAGAAACCGATGACTATTACGTGATCACCTTCGAGAGAAACCTCTACACGCAAAATGCCGTTACGCTGGTTCCACAACTCTCATACGACCTGGTCACCTGGGATACCGAAACCGCGTTGGTCTTCCTCTCCGAGAGCGACAACCTCGATGGCACCGCGACCGTCTCCTACCGTAGCGCCTCGCCCTTGAGCATTAAGATTCAGGCCTTCGTCAGACTCATGGCAACCCAGCAGTAGAACGACGGCACAAAAAAACCGCGGTGCCATTCACAGCACCACGGTTTGAGAATTTGGGAAAGGCTATCGGCGGCGACGAGCGGTCAATCCAAGAAGTCCAACCAGCGAAAGCAGGGCTGAACCGGGCTCGGGAATAGCAGGACCAAGATCGCGAACGATCAAGCCACTGAGACCCGGATCAGTGGCACCGGCCACGAAGAAGGTCTGGAGCTCAGTGTCTGCAACAAAATTTCCAACGACCCAATCACCATTCCCCCGGATCAAATCTCCACTGATGTTTCCATTGCCATCGTTAACGTTTTGAGCCCTGCCTAAACAGCAACTACGACTGTCACCAACTCCAATGAACTGGACGTCGTAGGCATTTCCTACAGTCACCGGAAAAGCGACTATGCCGACTCCATTAGGATTCGCATTCGCAATGTAAGTGTGACTGTCCATGAGAATGTCAAGATTACTGTTATCAGTGGCCGGAGCGTAAAACGTACCTGGAGTATTAATTATATCGCCAGCTTGCGCAGTCGCAAATCCCCCGCCCGTAAAGACATTGGTCCCGATCGTGAAAGTAGTTGCGGAATCTGCACCTCCATCAATAGCGGCATAAGGGCTTCCAGTCTCGATAAGATCGGTAGACTGAATCCCTGAACCAACGGCACCCCAGGAGACTACCGCCGCCTGAGTGGTCATCAGAGACCCTGCAAAGGCCCCTAAAATCATCGTTTTTGTGTTTTTCATAATTAAACTGACGTGCAAGTTACCGAAAAAATGCAGGCACTACAAGTAATTTTCACCTTAAATCGATCAACATGCCCCTTCACCAATGATTTGGCTCATTAACTAACCTAACAATCTCAACGGCGCGCCCTCTAAAGTAGAGATCGCCTGCTGATATAGAGCGGGGCCGCAGCCCGAGAATCATTCATCCACCTTCTCCTCCGGCACCCGCTGTTTCGCCTTGGGATCGACGAGCCGTGGCCGATTCTGGAAAAAGGCCTTCCGCGACTCCGTCGAAGGCACTCCCTCCGGTGTCTTTGGAAGCTCATCGCCCTCTCTCATCTCCAGGAGATTCTTATCGGTAAAGGTGTGCATCAGGGCCACCAGGTCATCAACCTCCTGATCCGTCAGCTTCAAATCACCCATATCGTCGTGATTCACCGTTTCGGGAAAATCAGTCTTGCCCCAACGCTTCGGCTCGACATCGCGTTTGTTATAAAACTCCATCACCTCTTTCAGCGTTTTGATTGAACCATTGTGCAGATAAGGCGCTGTCAGCGCGATGTTCCGCAAAGTCGGTGAGCGAAATTGACCCATCTCGTTTTTCCGGCCCGAAACCCCTCCGAGACCCGGATCTTTTCCTCCGATCGAAGGCGCGCCGAGATTATCATACCCAAAGTCACTCAAAAGCGGCTCCGGCCAGGTTCCCACCCCGAGGGGATGGCACTGCGCACAGCCCGCCTTGCTTTGAAAAAGCGCAAGCCCCCGCAATTCGGAGTCATTCAGCGCCTTCACATCACCTTTCCAGAAATCATCAATCCGCGCATTGAAAGGACGAAACATGGGCTCCCGCAAAAAGGCTACCAGTGAATGATACACCTGATCCACCAACTTTCCGTCATTCCCCCAGACCTTCCCGCCAACCAACTTCTTGAAATCCGAGGCATATTCCGATTTACGAATCCGGGCCGCTAAATCCGCCGGGCCGGACAGGTTCATTTCATCCTTATTAAAGAAGGGCATCAGCACTTGCTCGAACTGATCGTGCGCCCGTCCATCAAGGAACAAGCCTCCCTCCAGAACATAAATCAACTCCCCTTCCTCATCATAAAAATCCTCCGCCGCTATCGGCGGAATGAGCGCCGCATACATTAAGGTCGGCGCATTCCGTCGGCCTTTCCGCCCATTCACCGCTCCCGGCGACACCCGGCGCGCATCCGCGAAGGCCGCCTTCGGATCATGACAGGACACACATCCCTGCCCGACCGGCTGGGACAAACTGGTATCCATGAAAATCTTCCGCCCAATCACCACCGGAGAGACCTCTTCCGCCCGGGCAAGACACCCGGCGACCATCATAACGAACGCAAACCATTTCATTTCCTCTTACCAAGACCGATCTTCTTACAATAAGCGATACTCCGCTCGATGTCACCCAACTGGTATTTCTGGGTTTCCTCTTTCGACTTCCCTTTGAAGGGGGGCTTCTTCCTACCGCCGACGGCCCACTTTTTAAAGGCATCCAGACTCGCAGGCTTCTTGCCCCACTTCTTCCACATCTCCTCGTCCTTAATCGCGAACTCCTTATTGAATCCCGAGATCGTTTCAATCTGTACTGGCGCATTGGGACACAACTCGGCGAAGCGCTTGAAGTAAGTTTTCCAATCCACCATCCCTTCGCCCATCGCGGTCCACTGCACGGTCACGCCTTTCTCGCTTTCCCAAATCCGGGAATCACGAAGGCTCGTCGTCAGGGTATACTTTCCAAGATTCTCGAGATTCTCGAGCGGAGTTTCGAACGTCCACACCGCATTTCCGGCATCGAGATTCACACCTACAAAATCCGGCCCGGCCTTTTCGACCAGGCTCTTCACCTCCAGTGAATGCATGTCGCCGGCATGATTCTCCATCGCCACTTTCACTCCCAGATCCTGGCACAAACTCTTGTTTCTCTTCAGCACTTTGACCGTGTCATCGATGCGCGCTTCAATCCCGCCCTCGGTCTGGCGATCCCGACTATTTCCGAGCACCACTCTCAAAACCGGCGAGCCCAGGGCCTTCGCCGCACGAAGACCCAACTGCAAATGCTCATCGGCCGTGCCCCGGTTGTCGCGGAAAGAAACCGAGGTCGGACAGACACTCCAGGTTCCCAGGAAAATCTTAATCCCTTTGTCGTCAGCATACTTCTTGATCCCGCCCAGCGCCTTCAGGTCCAAAGTCTCAAAGGCGTCAAGATCTGTAATAAACACCGTATCGACCTTCAGCTTCACCGCGTAGTCAATCAACTCCTTCGCCTTCCATCCCATCGCGCGCACCGCGAAATTGTCATACCCCAAAAGAAGAGGATTCTTGGCCTCATCCGCCAAGGCAACCCCGGCCGAAGCCGCCAACGAACTCCCAATAAACTGACGCCGATTCATCGCCCCCGAGTTTCCCAACTCCCCCTCATCAAGCAAGCTTCGGTTTCAACGAATAAAATAGGAACCAAAAGTCTTCCTTTTGGACCGCAGCCCTGATTCATCAATTCAAAACCCTGCCCCAATAATTCCTTTTTACTCAAGGGCCTGTTCAACACCACGGTATCCCCAAGCCTCATGAATTCTCCATCTCCCGCAACTTCTCCCATTCATCAATCAAGCTGGAATCAATCTGCCTGATCATCCCGCTCAGAAATTCTTCGGCTTCGGCGACCTCTTCGGTCTTCGCTATCGGGGGAACGGTTTGCACCAGGACTTTGTAGACCTCCGACAGGTGACGCAGCAGCACAGCTTCGCTTCGTTCGAGTTGATACGACTTCACGTAATCTTCGAAGGAAGTCCAGTCTTCCACCATTTCCCGCACGATCGATTTCGGCCGTACTCCCGCTTCCTTGGCCCAAGGGTTTGCCAAAACAAACTCATTGTAGGTTGCGTAGATAAAATCCTTCCCGGGCTTCGGATGCTCGACCTCTTCCAGAGCCTCCAGCCGATCCTCGTAATCCATCCCCTCTTCTTTCAACTGCGCCATCAGGGCCGTCTTGATTTTATCGGTTTGCTTGCGAAGCACCGCAGTGGGATCCTCGACAATTGCTTCAATCAACGAGAGTATGTTCAGGACGTATTTCGGATCCTCGGGATCAAGTTTTAAAACAGTCTCGATCAAGTAAAGCCCAAGGGCCTGGTTCATCGTGAAATCGTCCTGCAGTTCGACATTCAACTCCACCTTGGCTGGTCCAGTGCGTTCCTCTTTTGGAATAATCGTAAGCACTTTTCCTTCGACCAGTCCCTTGAAAAGCGCAAAGGCTTTCTTCTGCAATCCTTTCTTCTTCACCGGCGTTTCATGACACACCCTGATCAGTCGCCTCAACTCGGCACAACCGTCTTCATGTTCACGTGAAAGCACATTAAGCAAAGTGCCATGCCGGAGATTAAAACTCGACGTGAGCTTCTCCGGCGGTGCGGTCTGTAATTTAAGAAAGGTTTTCTCATCCCAATTCACAAACCCCTTCTCCGGCGGACGCTTCTTTTGAGCCTTGCTCTTCTTCCCCTTCGCCGCCGCCTTTTCCTCGGCTTTGATATTCTCAATGACATATTCCGGAGCCTGCGCCACGACGTATCCTATCTCGTCAAAGCCCCGCCTCCCGGCTCGCCCGCTGATCTGACGAAAGTCACGCACCGCGAGGATCTTGGTAATCTGCCCACCGTATTTGAAAAGCTGGGTGAACAGAACAGTCGTGATGGGAACATTCACTCCCACGCCCAAAGTATCCGTTCCGCAGATCACCTTCAACAATCCGCGCTGCGCCAACTTCTCAACCAGCACACGATACTTCGGCAAGAGTCCGGCATGGTGAATTCCCAGGCCGTGCCGAAGGAGTTTCTTGACCTCCTTACCATAAGGACTTTTGAAATCGGCATCTTCCAACACCTTGGCAATTTCCGCTTTTTCGCCCTTGGTACAAAAATTACGACTCATCAAATTCTGCGCCGTCCGCGCACAGGCCAGTTGCGTGAAATGGACGAGGTAAATCGGCGCCCGCCCGGACTCCACGAGCTCTTCCACTTTGTCCTCCAGCGCCGTCGTGCTGTATTCGAACTCCAAAGGCACTGGCCGGTCCTCCGACTTCACCAAAACTGTTTCCGCTCCGGTGAGGTCCGTGATTTCCCTCTGAAAAAACTCAGTCTCTCCCAGAGTCGCCGACATTAACAAAAATCGCGCCTGTGGCATTGTCAGCAATGGCACCTGCCATGCTACCCCACGTTCATGATCGGAATAGTAATGAAACTCGTCCATGATCACCTCATCGACCTGGGCCCTCGATCCTTCACGGAGCGCCAGGTTCGAGAGAATCTCCGCAGTACAGCATATCACCGGCGCCCCGGCATTCACGGTGGCATCGCCGGTGATCATGCCAACATTGTCCGCGCCGAAAGTTTCACAAAGCGAGAGAAACTTCTCATTTGCCAGGGCCTTGATTGGCACGGTGTAAAAAGATCGCCGCTTTTGGCAAATGGCGCGAAAGTGCAAAGCCAGCGCCACGAGGGATTTTCCCGAACCGGTCGGCGTATTGAGAATAACATTCTTCCCTTCGAACAATTCCAGGATCGCCTCTTCCTGATGATCATAGGGTTCAATCCCCGCCTCAATAAGATACTCCAGAAAGGCATCCAAGACCTCGCTACTATCAGAGGGATCGGAGATGACACCGGGATCGAGATCAGCCATGCCCGGAGACCCTGAAGGAGTGCCGTAACATGTAAAGCCCTCGGCTATTCTTCTACCGTCTTAAACAAACGAAATCCCCGCTTCTGGTAATTCGCCAAGGCGTGCGGATGATCTTCGGTGCAGGTATGAAGCCACACCCGCTTCGTGTCCGCCCGTGACCAGGCCTGCGCTACGGCCAAACTCAACATCGCCGACCCCAGCCCTTTTCCAAACATCTGTGGCAGCAAACCAAAAAGAGCAATCTCAACTTGACCACCATCCTGCACTTCCAACTCAAAGTATCCCGCCACTTCTCCCTCCCAATAGGCCAGCCAGGTTTCCAAACCCTCCTGCTCCGCAAAAGCTCTCCACTTTTCCTGACTCCAAACCAAACGATCCGTCCAATCCCAATCACCTCCGACCTCACGATACATTCTCTGGTTCACCAAGCCACCTGGTTCATCCACTTTTCTTCCCTCAAACCCAGCTGGCGCATCCACCGGGGAGAATTCCTCCCGGGATTTCATTTCAAGATAGGAGACAATCGACGACATGACTATTTTCTACGAATTCAACTCAGTAAGAATTTCCATAATTGTCTCACCACTCCGGTGATCAAAAAGACCTTCGACCCGAATCCACTGCGTGACTTGCGCCAACTCCGGCGGCTTCAAAGCGAGGCGATTCAAATCATCCAAGTCACCTTTCCCCTCTTCCCGCACCGCCCGATAGAAATGAAGATATTTCCTCCCGGCCCGACCCAAAAAGGTCACGGTAAGATTCTCACCAACCGGGCGCTCTTCAACACCCTCCCAAAAATCTTCCGGCAACTGGTCTAACTCCAATCGGCCGGCCGTCGTGATATTCAACCAATTGGGCTCCATTGAAAACTTCTGCGCCACTTCAACAGCCGCGCCTTGCACCTCCATCGGGAGCGGAAAGGCATCGAGCAATTCATTCCCCTGCTTCATCGCGATGACTTCAACGAGCGAAGATTCCTCATCGCAAATCACAAGATGAGCCGCCTCATCCAACAATTCCCCAAGACATACCAAGGCCGAAAAATTCATCTTACGAGAAGAGCTCTTTCACCGCCGCACGTTTCAATGCAAGTTCGCGCCATTCGCTCATCAGGCGCGATTCCTGAATCACACCGCAACCACTCGGCAATTGAAATTGATCCCCTTTCCAGGCTGTCATGCGAATCGCGACCAGCGCTTCGAAATCTCCATCACGATACAATCCAAAGGGTGCCCCAAATTCCGGCGGACAGCCCAATCGTTTCCGCCAATCATTCAATAAGTCCATCGTCTCCTGCGTGCGGGGTAACGGCCCCAATGCAGGCGTCGGATGAAGGCGATCAATCAACGTTTGAATTAACTCGTAGCGATATAGCTCCACTTTGATGAGCGTTTGAAAATGGATCAATTTGCCCAGATCCAAAATCCCCCGCTCCTGACGGGTCACCATTCCCAGATCCGAGAGCTTCGCAATCAAGGTCTGTGCCACAAACTCATGTTCGCGGATTTCTTTATCATCAATCGCAAACAAGGCGCCCTCATCACCCCCCGCCGTTCCAGCCAGCGCCATGGTGTAGATTCGTCCATCGAAATATCGAAAGAGCACCTCGGGGGTGGCACCCAAGAACCCCTCATCTTCGCCAATCCAGCCATAAGGTCGCAAATTGGCCGGAAGATTCAGCAATCGTCCAAGAAGAACATCCGGTGATACCTCCCCCTGCCCGCTCACCGTAACCACAGGCACCGACTTTTCGATCACTCCCTGCGAAATCGCCGATGAAACCTCCCGAAAGACCTCAGCAAATGGTTCCGCGTCGGCTTCCTCCCAGCTTATCTCAGCCGGGCGGGATTCCTTCACGGACTCGAGCACCTCAACGCGGTCCGGAATCAGCCAGGGCTTTTCCTGGCTAAGCGAAAAATTATTCTTATAAAACGCCACTCCCGCTGAAGGAGCTTCGGACTGTGCGGTAAAAGGACCGTAACCAACGAGCACTTCGCCGGTTCTGGTTCCAAATACCGCACGTTCCATGACCTACCTACTCTCCCACTCCGTTACGGATGATGTCGGCAAAGCTGGACACTTCCAGTCCGGCTCCACCCACGAGTGCTCCATCGATATCTTTCTGACCGAGGAGCTCCTTGGCGTTATCGGGCTTGACCGATCCACCATACTGAATGCGCACTTTTTCGGAGACGGAAACTCCGTAGAGGTCAGTGAGAACAGAACGCACAAATTCGTGGGCATCCTGTGCCTGTTGAGGCGAAGCCGTCACTCCGGTCCCGATAGCCCAAACAGGTTCGTAAGCAATCACCGTATCAAGCATCTGTTTTTCAGAAACATCCTTGAGACCGTCGGTGATTTGCGTTCGCAAAATATCTTCCAGCTTTCCATCTTCGCGCTCTTGCAAAGTTTCACCGATACAGAAGATCGGCCTCAATTCCAGATCGTGTGCCTTGAGAACTTTCGCGTTAATGAGGGCATCGCTCTCACCATAAATCGCACGACGTTCGGAGTGTCCCAGGATGACATAGTTCACGAAAACCTCTTTCAACATAAGCGCACTGATCTCGCCGGTGTAGGCGCCACTATCTTGCTCGCTCATATTCTGGGCCGAGACACGAACTCGTGAATGCGCCAGTAGCTCAGTCGCTTTCGGAAGAGAAATATAGGGAGGGGCTAATACGATATCGACACCTTTGGGGAGGTCGTTGAGTTTACTCTCAAAACTTTGGATAAAGTCCTCGGTGTCCGATGGTCCTTTGTTCAGCTTCCAGTTGGCGGCGATAATGGGCTTCCTCATGTCGGGAGCGAGGTAAACCAGACTCCCGACAAGGGCAAGGCTACTTTGAGTTGGGAATCAATTGTCCCACTTTAAGTGGCCGACGTTTCATTGCCCTCGTTGAATCTTCAACATTTCCTCCGCGTATCGCTCACCAAGAATCTTCATACTTTTGGCATCGAAATGCCACCGGTCCATCGCCGTCAGGCCCTCCGATTTGACCACTCCGGTGTGGGAAACTTTCGATGATAGCTTCGCGATTTGATCATTCACCTCCTTGGCATTGTTCACCTGACCCGCGACAAAAGGCAGCTTGGGCAACTCCAAATCCTTGCGCAAATTTTTCACCAGCTCTCTCAACTTGTCGAGATACTCGGGGTCCTTGTGATCGGTCTCACCCTGATGCCAAAGCACCCCTTTGAGCTCTCCTTTTTCCATCGCCGCCTTCATCCGCCGAAGAGCCTCTTGATAAAATTTAGCGTCACGCGTCCACTGCTTGATACTCGATCCTCCTTTGGCATTCACCACGAGACCAATCGTCATCTTGGAATCCTCTTTAAGCATCGCTTTTGAAAATGAATAGCCCGGATTCATCTTCTGCATGTTCAACCCTTTCCGAATTGTAGAGTATCGATTGAGGGGATTTTTTGCAGGCTCGAATTCGTCTTCACCATTTAAAAGAAAACACCTCTCGATGACTCCTTCATCCTTTTTCGCAATCGGCGCACGGCCCGCCATGTTTGACTGGCCGATGAGCAGATAGAGACCCATTTTCTCTTCCGCCACTGAAAGTGAAGCACTACTCATCACGAACCCGATCAGGAGGAAAAATTTCTTAGGCATGATTCCTCCTATCGAATTTAAACCCGTAATCCAATCAGATTGCAGTTGCCCCTTCATTTCTCTCTCCTAAATTCCCCGCATGTCCCAAGTCACGATCTACCATTTCAATCATTGAGGCTCTTCTGACAATGCCCTGGCGGTCGCCAAGGAACTGGGAGTTGATCACAAAGTCATCGTCTACATTAAAACACCACCGGGCGAAGCCGAGCTCACCAAAATCGTGGAGGCGCTTGAGGACCCCGTCGCAGATCTCGTGCGCAAAGATTCGAAATTCAAGAAACTCGAACTCAATCCCGACGACTACGTCGACAATCCGAAGGCCGTGGTGGATATTCTCGTCAAACACAAACAGCTCCTCCAGCGCCCGGTTTTAATCAAAGGAAAGAAAGCCATCATCGGCCGCCCGAAAGCCCGGATTTACGACTTTTTGTCCTGAATCACTTACTTTCCGGTCGTCCCAGCCTCCCGGTAGAAATTATCCGGGAAGGGCGCCCCCGTGGTCCCCTTGATCTTGCGGTGAAAATACTTGTTCCCCCGATCGGGCATCAAGGGCATTGCCTCGCCGCCTGATTCCTTGAGCAGGGAAAAAAGCGCCTTGTTCATTTCGGTGACCCGGGCGGCCTGCGTAGAATCATTGAAAAGATTGATCCGCTCTTTGGGATCAGATTTGAGATCGTAGAGCTCATCGACATCCCACACCCCGTGATAGCGGATGTATTTATAGTCCTCGCCAATCACGGCATGGGTCGTGGGCGTCTGCGGGTAGTTGCGCTCCCAGTAATATTCGTAGAGCAAATACTTACGCCAATCTGCGATCTTCTCTCCTTTCGCGAGAGGCCAAAAACTAGCTCCGTTCATTTCCCCCGTGGCCTTCAAGCCAGCCGCTTCCAACAAGGTGGGAGCGACATCGATGTTCGCGACAATTTTCTCCACGGTCGTCCCGCCTTTGATCGCCTTGGGATAGCGAATCAACATCGGGACTTTCACCGACTCGTCATAAGCACATCGCTTGTCGATGAGTCCATGCTCGCCAAAAATAAACCCGTTGTCACCGAGATACAAAACTACCGTGTTCTCCAATTCTCCGCTCTTCTCGAGATTGCCCAAAAGACGTCCCACACTATCGTCGACCGCGAGAAGTGCTTCGCAGTAGCGACGGTAATATTTCTTCATGTCCACTCCGGTGTAATAGGCAAACTCCACACCGTGACGGCTGTTGGTTTGATTGCGCACCCACATCGGCGGGTCTTTGAACATGTCCGGATTCGCCGTCGGCGTTGGCGGAGTGGGAATGTCCACTTTGTCGTATTTGAAGGCATGACGATCCGGCGGAAGAAAATCGGCATGCACGCCTTTGTGTGAGACGTAGAGCAGGAAGGGTTTCTCTTCGTCTTTCGACGCCAACCACTCTTCGGCAAAGTCGGTCAGCTCATCTGTAATGTATCCTTTTTGCGGAACTTTTTTTCCGTTAATATTGTAGCCCGAGTTGATCGCTTGGGGCACGAAGCGTCCTTTCGCTTTGAGCATCTTGGGATCGGGCACGTAAACTCCCTGTCCTTTAAAGCTGATCCAGTGATCAAAGCCCCGCTGCTTTTCCTCGCTGTCGCCCATGTGCCATTTCCCAATGAAGGCCGTCTGGTATCCCGCCTTCTGCAGAAGCTCGGGAAAAAAGGTCAGCGACTTGCTTACCGGATTGTAATTATCCACAACATGGTGGTTGTGCGCGTAGAGCCCGGTCAGAATTGAGGCCCGGCTCGGCGAGCACAGCGAAGTCGTGACGTAGGCATTTTTAAAATGAACTCCCTCAGCCGCCAATCGGTTAAAATTCGGCGTCTTGAGAAAAGGATGCCCCAGAAAGCCCATCGCATCGTATCGATGGTCATCGGTGAGAATCACCACGATATTCGGCTGCTTTGCCGCCTGGGCGGGCCCCAACACCAAAAAAATCCCAACGACCAATAATCTGACAATCCCTTGATTCATCATGCCGTCACCCTGACAGACTACCTGCCGATGACAACCCATCCAAAAAATATGTCGCGGAAACGATTTTTAGGAATATTTTCCGTTCTCGGACATCTTTATCCCCACTCATGCGATTTCTTCTCCCAATCATCCTCACTTGCCTTTGCGGAAGCCTCCCCGCCAAAGAACGCCTCGTCCTGCTCGCGGGCGGACTAAGCAAAGAGGGCATCTCCACTCAAGTTCAATCCGTTATCAATATGGTCGACGGTGCCAAGGTCCTACAAATCACTCCAAAGTCCATCGCCATCGAATTCGATCCCGCCAAGGTGACAGAAGCGTCCCTCAAAAAAAACCTCACCGCTTCCGGCCTCACCATCACCGGCCAAAAAGCTTTCTTCAAAATCAGAGGCCTCGTATGCAGCAGTTGCTCCAACGTTCTCACCAGCCTTCTCGCCAAGGAAAAAGGTGTCATTTACGTCAACAGCATTTCCCATCTCAACGGACAGGCCGATATTTCTTTCGACCCCAAGGAAACCACTCAAACCAAGATCGAAGCAGCGGTGAATACCACTCGTTACAAGGTAGTTAAAACCGTCCCCCCGAAATCCCCATCCTAACCCTCTTTTCTGGAAGGTTGAAACAAACGGCCAGGTTCCTCAGGGGGCTTGGCCGTTTTTTTTCGCCGCGTAAAAATAATTCATCTTTTTTGCAAAAACTTCTGCGAAACGTATTTCCGAAGGTAGTCTCGGGTAACATTGTGACTTTTTATTACAAAAAGACCCAATGGCGGCCAATCTTTCGGGGGGGAGATTGGTCGCACTTTTTTTGTGAACTGATTGTGGTGGAAATGCCAGCGACTCGCATTATCCTCTCCCAACCATTGTGTTTGGAAAACTCCTTCTTCTCTTCATCCTCGTCCCCCTGGCCGAGCTCTATCTCTTCATGACCCTAGGCGCCCAACTTGGGTTTCCGAACACCATCGCAGTTATCATTATCACTGCGATCATCGGCGCCGCCCTGACCAAATCCCAAGGCCGCCTCGCCATGGCGAAATTCCAGCAGGCCACCAGCGAGGGACGCATGCCCCACAATGAAGCGCTCGACGGTCTCATGATTCTCCTCGCCGGAGCGGTCCTCCTGACCCCCGGCTTTCTCACCGACGCCATCGGCTTTCTCCTCCTCATCCCACCGATCCGGGCCATCGTCCGAACTTCCCTTGCCAAACGGCTTAAGGGAAAAATCAAGGTCGTCACTCCCGGCTTCCCTCCCCAAGCCGAGGAAGAATCCGGTCCTCCCTCGAAACTCGACGACGGCAAGGTCATCGACGTCTAACTACAAGCAGACAGGATTTCCCCAAACTCTGAACTGTTTCCAAACTAGAGAATCTCACTCAACATGGCCGCCCCAAAAACAGTCGCCGAACCTCACAAGGAACTCCGCTTCACCCGCGCCGGACAGGCTCAGGGTATGTTCGTTGGGGCCACCGTGGCCTTCGCCTTTACCCTTCTTATCACCATCACCTGGTTTATGGGCCACCCGGATTTCCGTTGGTGGATGCCTCTTCCTTTCCTCGTCTTGGCCTGGCTCCTCGCCAGAGTCGCGCTCCATTGCACCCGCCACGCCTACATCATCCTCACTCCGATGGGTATCGAGATTTTCCCGCTCCTCAAGCCGGAGAAAAATCTCAGTCTGATCTACTGGACCGAACTCGATCACGCTGATTTCAACGAAGACCTCACGCTCGCCAAAATCCACCGCGATGCCGAAGAAAGCTCTGGCGCGGTCCTTTCCCTGAAGCCCATCCTCGCAAAACAACGCCCCCTCCTCAAGAAAGCCCTCGAAGGCCGCCTCGCGGAAAAAGCCTAACCTCGAGGAACCAAAGTCCGATAGTCACCGTTCCGAATGGTGACCCCATCCCGGTCCAGACGATCCAGCAGCGGCATGATCACCTTTCGTGAGGTATCCAGCTCCTGCCGTAATTCCGAAACCGTGGCCTGCCCGCTCTTCTCGAGGAACGCAATCACCTTGGTCACCGTGGCTTGAAACACCCCGGCACTCACGGTCACCTTGGGTTCCAGCGGGATAATCTGTCTCGTGCGCGACAGGAACTTATAGGCCGCCGTATGCGACGGTGTCCCCTGCAGCTCACCCGGAAGCGGCGGATTCAATCCGGCATTGTCGAGGGTCTTCAAAATCTCCGCCGCCGGCGCTTCCAGCTCGGGAGGAAGTTCCAGCGAGTGCGAATTGTGGCAGATCAAGTTATCTCCCACTTTGAAATTCTTCTCGCTCAACTGAACCAACAAGGCATCGAGCAGTCCCGGGATTCCCATCGGAGCTCCCATACTCTTCTTAAACAACTCCGTCGTCATGCCAATCTGATCCGGATGCTTCTTGTGATATTCCTGCACCAGCTGAGAGCTCTCTTTGACCAAGCCTTTCCAGTAGGGAGCGAACGAAAGATACTTCTCGCGCAAAGCCACCACCTCATTGGCTTTCGTCATCTTCTTCAGGGCCGCCTTAATCCCGGCTGGCGAGAATGGCAGCGCTTGAACCAAGTCTGCTTCAGTCAGGAAATGATCCCGAATCAAATGCGTTCGCAACAAAAGCTGCAAATCATCAGGCGCGGTCGCCCGCTCGGTCAGGAAAAGCTGTCGGTCCGCGCCCCTGAAATTCCGCCGCGAAGGATGCGTATCAAGAATGGTCCCTCCCGCAATCGTGGCCTCCCCCGAAAGCTCGCGAATAACAATCCGCTCTCCTACAAAACTATGCACCGGATGATCAAAGCGTAGCTGCGCGATCGTTGACTCGCCGGGATGCAAGGTATTCCCCTCCGGAAACAAAACCCGTGCCTGCGTTCTCCCCGATCCATGGTGCACATAGATGCGATGATTCGATTTCAAGGGTCGCAGTGTTCCCTTCTGCCCCGGAATGGGACGAACCGAACGAATCAACTCCGCATCCACCTCATAAGATGCCTCAGCCAGCGATCCTCCCACGAGAAGATTCCCCCGCGAGACGCCCTTCTTGCCTTTTGACGTCAGCGGAAGGTCAGGGAGATTGAGCGCCGTCCGCATTCCCGGCATGGCATGATCCACCGACGAGGAATGGTTTTGAATGGCACGCACACTCGTCTTCAAGCCCGATGGATAGGTAATCAAGGAATCTCCTGTTTTCAACTCCCCACCGGCCAATGTCCCCGTCACCACCGTGCCCACGCCCTTGGGCGAAAAGGCCCGGTCCACCGCGAGACGAGGCTGGCCGAAGTCCCGGGGTGCCGGCGTTTCGAGGAGGACCTTGGCAATCGTTTCTTTCAAGGTATCCATGCCGAGGCCTGTCGGCGCCGACACCGGAATGATGGGCGCCCCCTCCAAAGCAGTTCCCTGAAGATCATCCGCGAGCATCTCGGTCACGAACTCCAAATCCTCGCAAAGATCCGCCTTGGTCAGGGCAATGATAAAATTGCCGATCCCGAGATAGCTCAAAATCTGTAAGTGCTCCTCCGACTGCGGCATCCACGAATCATCCGCCGCCACCACAAAGATCCCCAGGTCAATCGAACCCACGCCCGCGACCATGTTGTTCACGAAGTCGGCGTGCCCCGGGACATCCACCACTCCGAGTTCGAAGGTATCATCCGATGTCTTGGGCACCGGTAGAGAAAAATGCGCAAAACCCAATTCAATGGTGACCCCACGTTCCTTCTCTTCCGGGAGTCGATCGGGATTGGTTCCAGTGAGAGTTTGGACCAAGGTCGACTTTCCGTGGTCGATGTGGCCGGCCGTGCCGATGATATAATTGCGGGACATTGGGTGAACTACGGCGTGACGATATCAGCAATTCGCGCTTTTTCAAAATCGAAGGGCGTCATTTCTAAAGCGACCTTCACCCCCACCACCAACTCGGGCTTGCGCGGATTCATCGCCTTCGCCGGATGCCCGATCACTTCCTTGCCATTAGGCAGACGCACCGTGAAGGCACGGTCGCTCAATACAGCGAGAATCTCACCAGTCGTCGTAATCGGTTCCACAGGCACGGCGAAAGAGTGAAGAGAGAAAAGGGAAATGTGAAGTGAACTAACTCTGAATCCGATTTTTCATCAATCAGTCATCGCGAATAGAATGATGATGCTAGGGGAATGGCAAGCCAACTCTGGCCCCTCTGGGTCGCGCCGATCATGGGCGGCGTCATCGGAGCCCTCGTCTATAAGTTCATTAGCTCGGAGGATTCCGTGTAACTCACTTTACCAGGGAAGTGGGAAATCCCCGTTGAAGGCAAAAACCTTCTCGCGGATTTTTGCTAGCTGGGTTTCATCCTCACGCGCCTGGAGCGCTTCGTGAATGAGATCCGCTACCGCGATGACATCGTCTTCCTTCATGCCACGGGTGGTGACGGCTGGAGTTCCGATGCGGATACCGCTGGGCTTCATGGGGCCGGCTTCGTCGAAAGGAATAGAGTTCTTGTTCACCGTGATGCCCACCTTGTCGAGGGTGTCGGAAACGATGGAACCGTCGAGCCCCACCGGGCGAAGATCAACCATGAAGACATGGTTGTCGGTGCCGCCGGAAACGATGCGGTAACCATTTTCCGCAAGACGCGCAGACATGGCCTGAGCGTTCTTAACGACCTGTGCTTGATACTCCTTGAAGCCGGGCTTGAGAGCCTCACCAAAACAAACCGCCTTGGCTGCGATGACGTGCATAAGCGGGCCACCTTGCACTCCGGGGAAAACGCGACCGTCGATCTTCTTGGCGTATTTCTCTTTGCAAAGAATGATACCACCACGAGGACCACGAAGTGATTTGTGGGTTGTGGTCGTCACGAAATCAGCATGCGGCACCGGGCTGGGATGCACTCCGGCAGCGACAAGTCCGGCGATGTGTGCCATGTCGACGAAGAGATACGCTCCCACCGCTTCGGCAATCTTTCCCATGCGTTCAAAATCGATCGTCCGGGAATAAGCACTCGCCCCGCAGGTAATCAGCTTTGGCTGCACTTCCTTGGCCTGAATTTCGAGCGCATCGTAATCAATTGCCTCATCCTCTGCACTCACACCATAGTGCGTAACATCGTAAAGCCGACCCGAGAAGTTGGCCGGATGTCCGTGCGTGAGGTGACCACCATGCGCAAGGTCCATGGTGAGGATCTTGTCGCCAGGCTGAAGCACTGCGAAATAAACCGCCGTGTTGGCCTGACTTCCGGAGTGAGGCTGCACGTTGGCGTGGTCCGCTCCATAAATTTCCTTGAGTCGGCTGATCGCAAGTTCTTCGACGACGTCGACATTTTCACATCCGCCATACCAACGACGCCCGGGATAGCCCTCGGCATACTTGTTGGTAAGAAGCGAACCCTGAGCCTCCATGACTGCCGGGCTGCAAAAGTTTTCCGAAGCAATCAACTCGATGTGACTGCGCTGACGTTTTTCCTCGCCGCGAATCGCGTCGAAGACTTCCGTATCCGTCATCGCGAGACGACTTCCCGAGGCCTTGCAAAGCCGCGCGTCGTGACGCCCACCTTCATAATCGCTGGACAGGAAGGCCTCCACCATTTCGAGAGCGGTTTCAGCCGACACCACGGTCTGGCCGAGGCAGAGCACATTGGCATCATTGTGTGAGCGGGGCGGCTTGGTCTCTTCGACGGTGCGAACGTTGGCTGCCCGGACATCACGAAAACGATTTGCGGCGAGGCAAACTCCCACGCCCGAGGTGCAGACAAGGATTCCCCGGTCGCTGCGATCTTCATGAACGGCCCGTCCCACCTCATGGGCAAAGTCTGGGTAATCGACCGAATCCATCCCCTGCGTGCCGTAATCAATCACCTCATGGGCGGTGCTTTTCAGCGCCTCCACGATCGCGTTTTTCAATTCAACTCCGCCGTGATCGGCTCCAACTGCAATGCGGTAAGACTCAGCACTCATAAGGACGCCCCTTCCCTGCATCCTCGAAGGACAAATGGCAAGCGCTCACTGAGAAAAGAGAGCCTTATTCCGCCCTCTCATCGAGAAAGCCGATAATCCCGCCCATCGCCTCGTTCATTACGCGCGAGACCGAGTCGTAGGCCTGCCGCCCCATCCCGATGGGATCAGGCACATCCACACCGACCTGCCCGTTGCATTCCACGAAGTCACAAGCGAGATGGTATTTCTCCTCAAACTCCGGAAACATCATCTCCAGCATCTCGAGATGGCTCGCCGTCATGCAGAAAACGGCCTCCGCATCCTTCAAAATCTCCTTGTCTACCATGCGGCTCCGGAACCCCGGCAGCTCAACCCCCTGGTCCCTCAGCACCTCCAAAGTCTCACGACTGGCCGAACATCCCGGCTGGGCGGCCACGCCTGCCGAGCTCACCTCATAATTAGCGTCTCCGACGGCCTTGCGAAAAATTCCTTCCGCCATCGGGCTCCGGCAGGTATTCCCAGTGCAAACAAACAAGATCTTTCGAGGCATGGAAAGGACGCTAGCTCCTCTCCGGTATCTCTCAATAATCAATTCAACTCAGATGAAAATCGCCAATTTCCTCCTCGCTGCCCTCTTCGCCTTCTTTGCCTGGGTCCAGCGCAACGACATCGACCCCTCGATCTACAGCGACCCCTTCATGGACAATCCAGCCCTGGATTCGGCCCTCTGGCTCATCTTCTACCTCATCATCGCCGTCGGCTTCGTTGTGGTCTCCTTCCGAAAACTCCCCAAGTGGTATTTTGTGGTCGCGATCGTCGCCTGCCTCTTCGAGATGGCCATGTCCGGCCCCGGCCTCTGGGAAAACATCTTCGGAGACAAACCCGCCACCATGGCCCAGAACTCGATGTCTGCCGCAGACCCCCGCGTCGAACTCAGCCGCGAATTCTTCGGAGCGCTCATTGCCCTCGCCGCCGTCTTCTTCCAGCTTTGGCAAAGCCGCCGACTCAAGAACGCCTGAAGATGGAAAACATCGGATACCTTACCGAAGCGATCTTCCGGGAAGCGAATATCTCGATCTCGGCGCTATCGTCGAAAAATAAACCGCTTATTCTTCCCGGCGGCGGAATTCTCCCGGAGGGCACCCCACCGCTGCTTTAAACTGACGAGTCAGCGATGACTGCTCGCTGTAACCACATTGCAGAGCAATTTCCGCAATCCCCAGATCAGTGTCCCGCAAAAGCACCGCGGCACGATCAACGCGAAGCTTTCGAACATACTGACCGACGCTCAATTTAAAAATCCGCTTCATGCGGCGCTCCAGTTGGGAACCATTCATTCCGGCGATCTTTGCCAAGTCGGGCACTTTAATTTCCTCATCAAGATGGTCATGCACCCAATCGACCACCTTGCGAAGGCCCGCCATTTTCAAATCCCCCACGCTGGGACTTTGTAGATCCCTCGAGATCGAGACGAGGCCCGTCACCACCCCCGCTTCATCAGTCAGCGGAAACTTACTCGCGAGATACCAACCCAAAGAACCATCGCGATTCGTGATCAACTCCAGACGATCCACCACCTCACCACCTCCCTGAAGCACCGCCTCATCCTGCTTCCGATAGACCTCAGCCAGTGTCTCAGGAAATAGCTCCTCCGCCCTGCGCCCGATCACCTGGGCCTCCGATTTCAACCCCAAACGCTCTGCGAAGGCCGGGTTGACCGAGCGGTAGACCCGCTCCACATCCTTCACGCAATAGACGATATCCGGAATCACACGGAATATTCGGTCTACGGTTTCGGTGGTCATCTCACCTCCTTTTCACCGATTCCTACGCTCGTGGCAAGTCACACGGTCAAGACCTCGCCCGAATTACTTGTTATCTTTAAGTTCAATGTCGTCTCCACAGCTATCGCATTCGGAAATCACCAGCGATTCAATCACCGCCGGCCTCGTCGACGAAGCCTGCACCCTGGCCGCCGAACTCCTCACCACCGCCCGCGCGGCCCGGACCCCAATCGAGAAAAGCGAGGCTCACAAGATGACCCGCCTCCTCGCCGACACCGCCGGAAAGGAACTCACCTTCCATCTCGCCGACGAAGTGTTCCGCCCGCCCACCGCCAAGGCCCAAGCCCGGGTCTTTCGCCAACTCATCGCCCGCCACGGCATCCCGGCCTACCTCAAGCCACATCAAAAAATCATGATGCGCGGAGGTGCCCTGGCCTCCCACCTCTTCCCAAAGCTCGTGATGCCCGCCGTCACCGCCCAAATCCGCCGCGATTCCCAACGCGTCATTCTCTCCCGCGAAGACGACAAGCTCACCCGTTACTTCGCCTCTCGGAGTCGCATCAATCTCAACCTCCTCGGTGAAGCGATTCTTGGCGAGGAAGAGGCCGAAAACCGCCTCCAGGAAAACCTCACTCTCCTCAGCAAGCCCGAGTGCACTTACCTCTCGGTAAAAATCTCCGCCATCTTTTCCCAAATCAATCTCCTCGATGAAGAAGGCACTCTCACCGCGATCCAGGAACGACTCCGAAAACTCTACCGCACCGGGAAGTTCATCAATCTCGACATGGAAGAATACCGCGACCTTGACCTCACGTGCGAAGCCTTCCGCCGCACTCTCGACGAAGAGGAGTTTCAATCCCTCGAAGCTGGTATCGTCCTGCAAGCTTATCTCCCCGACTCGTATCAGGTTCTCAAGGAACTCACCGAGTGGGCCAAGACCCGCAAGACTTCCATTAAGGTCCGCATTGTCAAAGGAGCCAATCTCGCCATGGAAAAAGTCGAAGCCTCCCTGCACGACTGGCCACAAGCACCCTATTCCGACAAGGCCGACGTCGATGCCAATTTCAAACGGATGCTCCACTACGCCTGCCGTCCTGAGAACACCGTAGCCGTTCGCATCGGCGTCGCTTCCCACAATCTCTTCGACATCGCCTACGCCCTCTTGCTCCGCTCCCGACACGGAGTTGAAGACCGCGTCGAATTGGAAATGCTCGAAGGCATGTCCAACGATCAGGCCCGTGTTCTTGAAAAACGCAACTCCCCCGTCCTCCTCTACTCGCCCATCGTGCGCGGGAAGGATTTCCACTCCGCCATCGCCTACCTCGTGCGACGCCTCGACGAAAACACCTCTCCCGAAAACTTCCTCCCTCATGTCTTCTCGATGACCCCGGGCGACCCCGAATGGCAGGAACAAGAAAAACGATTTCGCGAGGCCTGCCAGCGAATCGACTCCGCTGCCTCCAAGCCCAATCGCCAACAAAACCGCGCCCTCCCACCTCAGCCTGCCGGGTCGGATTTCCGCAACTCCCCCGACACCGACTGGGTCCTCCCTGCCAACCGCCAATGGCTCGCCGGAGAACTTCAAGACTTCCAGCCCGACTCTCCGCCTTCCTGCCCGGAACTGGAGGAGGTCCTGCAAATCGCCAAGTCCTCGGAGTGGTCTCAAACCGCTCCCGCCAAACGTGCCGATCTCCTCTACCGCGTCGCCGACCAACTGGAAGCCGCCCGCGGTCGCCTCATCGCGGTAATGCGCCATGAAGCCGAGAAGCGTCCTTTCGAAGCCGACGTCGAAATTTCCGAAGCAGCCGATTTTGCCAACTACTACGGGAAGCACATTTCGGCCGAGGGCTTTCTCGACGGCTCCACTCCGACCCCGCTCGGCACGATTGTCATCACCCCGCCCTGGAACTTCCCTTGCGCCATCCCTTGCGGTGGAATTCTCGCCGCCCTCGCAGCCGGAAATTCCGTCATCATCAAACCGGCACCCGAAACCGTTCTCACTGCCTGGGAATAGTGAAATGCCTCTGGCA
>JAKMEV010000257.1:0-11012 GCA_022425785.1 Akkermansiaceae bacterium
CATAGTGCCACTGACGGTTATCCATAAACTCGCGATAGTGATTGGGCGCTTTCTCGTAGAGCAATCCCATCGAGGCACTCCGCCAGATCTCGCCAATCCCGCCGCCGGTGTGACCGTGCAACATGAAAGTCGTGTTGTAGAAACTCTGCATCGCCGCGGTGTCTCGCGCCCGGGCATAGACCGAATTCTCACCTTCCGGCGTCAGCGCCGCGGCGGCTGCCATCGCGATAGCCAGCTTGCCGTTCTTGCCATTATCAACAAAGTTCGAATAGGGACGATTGTCTCCGTAGGGATTGCTTCCGCGTCCGGCGTAGCGATAGAAATGCCGCAGCGCCCCGTGGAAGGTTTTGTCGGGAACATTCGCGCCACATTCCTTGGCCAGCATCAAAAAAGTGACCACGTGCGTTCCCGCCGCATTGAGGTGACCACTACCGTAACCAGTCAAGGCACTCCCCCGCCCGGCCCAGGCATCGTTGTGCTGCGACTTCGCCGCGCTATCGACCCAGGCCTGAATGTTAGTGAGGATTTCCGGATCTCCGGTTTTTAAATAACACTCGGCCAAACCGATCCCGCCGTATCCGGTATACCAGGGATAGGGATGCGCCTTGGCCGTGCGGGCCCAGTTTCGAACCACTTCGAGGTCTTTCTTCTCCCCGGTCGAGAGGAGAAACAACATCCCGATATCGGCGATCCCTTTGTTGCCGTCGGTCGTCGAAAGATACTCCGCGACCTGCCGGACGATCTTATCTGACTTGGCACAGTTCAAGGGCCAGGTCTTGCTGTAGGCTCCCAGGACGGGAATTTTCACCGTCACCGGCTCCGCTACGCCCTTAATGGACAATTTGATCACGCCGTCGGTCGCCTCGGCTTTCGCCAAAATCTTTCCCAACTGAATGCGTGGATCGATGTCGGCCAACTTCTCCCCGTTGATGCGTTCGATGATCTGCCCCTTCTTCAACTTCCCGGTCTCTGCGGCGGGCGATCCTTCCTCGACATTCTTCACCCGCATCGTGAAGGCCGGTTGAATGAGTTCGATGCCAATCCCCACCGGACCGAAGCGATCGACCGACTGCAACGACTTCTTGGGAGAAGGCGCCGTCGAGAAAATCGGGGTCTCTTTGTAGAATGGCTCCTCAGCCGGGGACAAGCCAACAAGGCCCGTCAATAAAACGAGCTTGGTTAAACAGGAAATTTGAAATGCGGAAATCATGATTCGAAACTACTCGGCCCAAAGCCTCTGGCAGCCAATACAATCGCCACGCAAATGACCACCCGATTCGACGAGCAAACCTGCTCTTATTGAAGCAGGGGGATTTCTGGACGGAATAGGTTCCTGAAGGATTAATGGTCCCACGTTACGGAAGACAATCCTGAAGGGATTGCGGTCCAAAGCCCCGGATTTCTACTTGGGTAACTACCCCATCAACTGTTTGATCGCACCGCTCTGATCGATCTTCTTTCTTGCGGTTTCCAGGTCGAAGTCACCGTAGTGCTCGATGGGGTTTCCGTGGGCGTTGAGGAGGGTGGTATACCAATTACCAATCGTCTTGTGCCCCTCCGTGGCGTGGTAGGGCAGGCGGATGTAGCGGCCGGTCATGTCGAGGTTGCAGTTGTCGCCGGCGAGGACGACGAAGGGCGCTTCCGTTCCGTGACTGTGGTGGCCTTCCCCGTTCTCCGGAAAATACATCACGACGGTATTATCGAACATGGTCCCCTTTCCTTCGGGAGCCGCTTTGAGTTTCTCAACGATCTTCGCGACCTGATCCATGTGGCCGACGCGGATCTTCTCACGAATCTTATCCGCCGAAACTCCGCTGTATCCTCCGTTGTGGCCCAGCTCATGAATGGAAATGTGATCCCCTTCATTACCGGGCATCCCTTTGACCGGAGTCGACAATTCATCGATAGTGTAGGTTACGACATTGGTCAGACCGGTCACGAGGGAGGCGATGAGAATATCGGTCATGGCCTTTTGCTTTTCGGGCGTGCTGGCATTCGGACCACCATCGGCATGGATGGGATCGATCTCCGGCAGGTGCTTCGCAATGGCATCCGACATCTTCTCCAGCTTCTTATTCCGGGCGCGGATCGATTCGATGGACGCGATGTGATTGCTTAACTTGAGCTTCTCGTATCCCTGCAGCGCTCCGGCCTTGAATGATTCCTCGCCTTGCAAAAACTCGAGCATGGCATTGTCCGAATCAACCGCGCCGGGATTGGTGACGGACTTGAACAATTCGTTGTAAGCGGTCTGCGGATCGGCGTAGCAGTAGTTGCGCTGATGCGGAGCGGGCGCGGAGTATCCCGAGACGATCCCGGAGCGAAACTGACTGTAGTTTCCGGTGAGGGAAAGTTCGACGTGTCCAAAAGGCGAGGGAAAGAGCTTTGCCAATTCAAAATCGATGGTGGCGCGCTTGATTCCGCTGAGAGAATTTCGTCCGGACTTGTAGGCCCCCATCACGGAGGAATAGGACCAGTGACCGTTCTCGCTCATCTTACAGGAAAGCCCCTGTAGGATTCCCAGATTGGCTTTGTGCGCATCGAGAGACTTCAACCAAGCCGGCAACTCGTGCCTGTCGAGATCGACCTCAAAAGGCTGCCTCTTATCGTCGAGGGCTTTTTCCTCGGCAGAGAAGGTCGGCAGGGCCAGCTCCTTCGGGCGAATGCCATTCGACTTGCGAATGAAGACAAACCTCCGCGGCGTGCCTCCGGTGGTCTCGGCGGCCAGCGCACTCAGGGACGGTCCGAGGGAGAGCGCACCCAGACCGAGGCCTGACTTTTTAAGGAAATCTCTTCTGCTATTCATGACTGATATTTTGGGAAAGTGATTTTCGGTAGAGGAAGGAATCGGATGTGAGCAAGGACACGATGACGGCATCGAAACTGCCCTCACTCTTGAGGTAAGCCTGCTCCGCGTCGATCAAAGTTTTCGAATCGAAGAGGAATTCGTTGCGTCCCATAAAATATCGGAAGGCATAGCGAATGATGGATTGGCGGACGCGATCCGACTTCACCAAACGCCCGGCGAGATCGATGCCGTCCTTGACCTCGCCGTCGAGCGACTTGTTCCCTGTTCCGGAAAGGGCGCCCCTCGCATCGACCGGAAGCGTCTTGTAGGTATCGCGCAAGTCGACATGCGGCTTGGCTTTATCCGGCCCTTTCTTGATGAGGTTGTCGGGATGTTCGAGCGATTCCTCGGTGCGGTAGCGCCCGAAGTCATCGTACATTTCCAAAGCATACCCGAGCGGATTCATTCGCTCGTGACAGCGCCAGCAATAGTCAACCTCGGTGACTTTCGCCAGACGGCTGCGGAGCGTCTTGTGATGATCCTCCGGAATCACCGCTTCCACCGTAATGGGAATATCGGGAATAGTTCCGGCGAGGAGTTTTTCGCGAATCCACTTCCCGCGGATCACGGGATCGGTCTCGGTATTCTGCGAATGCGCGATGAGCCAGGCCGGATGAGTCAGCATACCCTTGCGGTGCGCGACCTTGGCGGGCTGCACTCCGGGATAATTCCAGTGGTCCAATTTGATGTTGAAGAACTTGGCTACCTCGGGAGAGCGCAGCTGCAATCCCGTGCGGGTGTCGGCATTGTATTTACCATGCGCGGGAAATGAGACGAAGGGCGCGGCAGCGGTCTGACCTTTGTCAAAGCGCAGAGTGAAACTCTCCATGGCAGTTTTGAATTCGCGGATGGAATTACGGCGACCTTTCTGGCCCAGGTTCTTCACGTCCACCCCGCGCATCTTCACCTCCGCCAAGAATTCCTTATGCTTGAGAAGATCTTTTTCCTCGAAGTTCTTCCAGTCTTTGCCTTTGAAGTAATGATAGATCTTTCCAATCCGCTCGGAGAATGCCGTCATCGCTTCGTTGTCGCCCGAGTGGAAGACGTAAAACTTCTCGGTTCCCAGCAACTCCTCGAAGACATTCTCATCCTTCGAAATGATGTGATCCACAAGGCGATCGGCCTCTCCGACGAGACGACCTTTGGCGCCATCGTAATTCCCGCCGAAACGTTTGTTGTCTTTGAAGACGGGCAGCAATTTCTGATATCCGAAAAACTCGCGGAAGAATCTCAGCTTACGAATCGGGGTATTGGTGATGCTTGCGGTAAGCTGCAGACGTTGAACCGCTTCATCGATGACGTAGAACTGATCTCTTTTCTTCAAGAGCCGCTCGACCTCGCGTTGGTAATCTTCACGCGTGTCGAGCCGACCCTCCTTTGCCGCTTTCACCAATTCCGCGTCGGGACTGCTGTCGCTGAGGGCATAGGAAATGGCGTAGCTGGCATCGCGGGGCGAAAGCATCTTGCGTCCATGCTCGTCCGCCTCTCCCTGTCCGAACTCGCCCCGATAAACGAATTCGGATCGCAGGATAAGCGTTTGAATCAGCTTCTCGATCGCGGGCAGGCGACCAAGGCTTTTCACGAAGGTGCCTGCCAGCGATTCATACTTTTGGGCTTCTTCCGGCGAAGGTGAACGCTCGAAGATCTTCACGAAGAGTTCCTCGACCAAACCCTTTACGACTTCGGCATCCGGAGCACCAGCTGCCTCACGTTCCTCGCGAAACCCTTCCTCCCAATCGGCCATGCACTTTTCGATGATGACATTGAAGCGGTCTCCTTTCTGGCGGTGCTTTTTGATCGTTTCCGAAACAATTACCATCTCCGAGGCATCGCGTGGCTTGTAGACGTGCGGCTTGTTTCGATCGTGGTATTTGTGTTGCTCGATCTGCTGTCGCCACTCCTCCATATAATTCATCATGAAGGTGACCCGAGCCTGGATCTTGCGTTCGTTGTCGCCGAAATTGAACCACTCCCGCTGGCACTTGTTGATGAGTTCTTCAAGGCTATCTCCTTTCTCCTCCAATCTCCTCATTGAGCGGAAGATCACCACCAACTCCTCCCGTCCGGGGTTTGCCGCGTGGAACGGCGCCTTCTTGGTTCCCTCGGCCAGCACGATCTCCCTGGCCTCGACCGGGACGAACCTGGGAAGGAGAGCTTTGTGTTGATCTCCGTAGAAATCTTTGAGAATCCGCTCGATGTGGGTATTCAAAAACCCTCGCCGTGATTCGAGAATCTTTTCGTGATCCCACTCTTGCTTCATCAAGGCAACCGCCGAGGGAAGGTAACGCTGATCGCGCCTCGTCAGATAGATCATGTAATCCGCCGCTTCTTTGGCGTTGGTGATCATGGTAAGGAGATGCCCGCCATCCAGAGTGGTATTGGCGTAATATCTCACCCCGGTATTGGTGGGCAGGAGGAAAGGGTTGGTGAGATTCACCCTGCGGTTGTTGTCGCCAATCACCGACTGTCTTTTCCCATCGATGGTCTTATTGGAACTGTGATTAAGGAGCTTGTTAAATTTGGCATCGAAGATGAACTCGCTGATCAACCAACGACGATCCGGAGTGAAGGCCTTTTGGTCGGCATACTTTCCCGAGAATAATTTTTCGTGATCGATAAAGTTGCCATATTCCGGCTTGCGCAACTTGTCCTCCAGCTTCGAGGCGTTGTGCTTTGCCAACTCGGTGGACATCCACTTGAGCATCTCGGCACGTTCGACTTCGGAGGGTTGCTTCTTGGCCTTCTGCGTGGGCATCTCCTCGATAAAGAGCTGCTCCTGCATCTTGTTGAGAATATCGAGGCGGGCCTGCGGTTTGAGCGTGTTGAGATTATCAAATTGCAGATCACCTCTCTGCTCCCATTCATCATGGCACGAAAAACAATATTTCGCGACAAGCTCCGGCCCCCTCTCGGCCATCGCCGGAAGGACTCCCAGACCGAGCATCACCGCTGTTTTGACAATTTTGTTCACCATCTTACTCTGCCAGGACTTACACGGAAATCCGGGCTTAATCCTTTAACGCATCACTCCAGGCCACACTTACAGATTCCGGAAAAATCACGGAGCAAGCTGCACGCGCACAAAGTCGATTGCTCCGCCGGAAAGGTTGATCTGAACGGTGGCGCGACCGCTGGAATCCGTCGTCACCAAGCTGTTGTTCGCTCCACCAATGTCACCCGGATCACTACCGGGATTTGCCTGGGTTAAATTCTCCAGGAGAATTCCCGGAGCAAAATTCAAAGTGGGATCGGAGCGGAGGGTGTAGTCCGTCCCCGGACGTCCGGTGATCGACACTTCCCATTGATTTCCGCCGATAGGATCAAGAGACTGGACCGCCAGTTCCTGCGGCGAAATATTGTTCTGCAACTCCACCATGGCCCGTCCAAGCGCATCGCCGGTGAGCAGATAAGTTTCCGCGTTGAGGTTGTAGTGATGCCCGGCATTTCCGGGAGATTCGGCGGAATCCCGCCAGTAGCCACGAGCCTCGACCGTCTTCACATTCCCGGCAAATTCAGGGTAATTGCCAGTCTCGCCGCTGACAGCGAGCTGACCTTCAGCAACTGTCAATCCATCTCCACTGAGATCCCAACCGCCAAAACCAATGGTAGCCAAAGTAAAGGGAGCATTGGGAATGGTGCTATCGGGATAACGGGTTTCATAATACGTGCGCATCGCTTTGATGAGCTGAACCATGTTGGCTTCATAATTGCTGGCGTGAGGCTCCCCCTGATCCTTGTGGCCCTGCCACCAAACGTATCCGGAAATCTCAAACCCCTGATCGGCATATTCAGGATATTGGTTGGCAAAGTCATCGAGAATATCGACGACATTAAAAATCGAATAAACATCCCATTGCCCACCGACTCCCGGAGCATTGCCCGCACTGGAGAGATGGTCCGTATTGCTGATGTAGGTCACGCCATCGTGTTTTACCTGGCAGTTATCCGGATAGTTGACATCTGCGGCCCACGCTGTCGGCCCCATGTCAGTCTCATCGAGAAAGTAGTCGTCGTATTGCTTTCCGGCATACCACACAAAAGGCGAAGGACCTCCACCGATCGGCCAAGTGTTGGGTGACTGTCCGTATCCGGCGTAGGTGTTACCATTGTAATCAAAACCCCGACTTCCCGGAGGAAGACAATCCCAGCTGATGCTGCGGTTTCCGATCGAGCTCTTGATCAACAAGACCGGCTCATCGTGATACCAGCCCATCACATAGCCGAATCCCAACTCGGGACCAAAACTGGATCCCGCCACATCAGGAGCAAGATTTCCATTTCCGATATCGCTAATGACGCCGCGATATTTCACATCGTTGCGAGTGGTCCAATTCCCAGCCTCGTCAATCATATCAGGAAACTTGTTCTCCACATTTGTCATGTAGCGCAACGCTCCCTCGTCTCCGTTGAGACGCCCAAAACCCACCATGTTCGATTGCCCGGACATGATGTAGACTTTCACCGGCTTGTCCGCGCTGCCGGTGGAACCATCGGGATCCGGCAAGGGATAGGGAATGCCCGGATTGACGTTCGCATCCGTCGGATCGGTAAAGGATGCCGCCACTTCATACCAGTCGTCTGCATTGTCGCCATCACTATCGGGATTCAAAGGACTGGTTCCAAGATTATCGGCATCGACAAAGGTCCCACTATTATTCTCGGCTCCATCAGGGAGTCCGTCTCCGTCGGTATCGGCACGAGTGGGGTCTGTTCCCGTGTCTATTCCACTACTCCAGGTCCCGTTGTTGGATTCTGCACCGTCCTTCACTCCGTCGCCATCGGTATCATCGCTTGTCGGATCGGTGGGAGGACGCAAACCCGCACCTGCCAGCTCGGGACCGTCATCGAGGCCATCACCATCAGTGTCCGGGTTGGTCGGATCGGTGCCCAGTTGGTATTCCTCCCAATTGGTCAGGCCGTCACCAGCACCACCATTTTCGAGATCATCTTCGCGATTCAATCCCGTGATGCTTCCCGAATGTTCCTGCTCGTAATCATCGGGAAAGCCGTCGCCATCAGAATCGATAACAATGAAATCAAAAACTGTACTCTCCAAGGGAATTCCCGTCGGAGCGCCATCGAGATAGGAATCGACGCGCCAGTAGTAATTTCCGCCGCCGGAAACGTTGACAGTGTGAGAGGTCGTATCGAGCCCAGCGCTTACCACCTTGATCATGGAGCCGAGATCAGTACCAAACCACAGGTCCACCCATACGTTAGTCCCGGTATTTGGATCGAGATTAGTCCAACTCAGCTCAATATCTCCAGCCTCCATGAGCGCTCCACTTTCGGGAGACGGTGAAAGCGGATGTTCGAGCTCGATATGGAACACCCTATCTCCACTGACGTTGTTCATGGTTGAGTCACCCAAACCCCGGCCCTCGGTTCCAGACATGTAACGGGTCCCATCAGGATACTCATTGGAAGTCCGGTAGATATAAGGAATCCCGCTTTGCCAAGACGATGTTGACGAAAGCATTCCCACATCAATACCATAAACTGTATTGGGATCGAGCTGGACCGGCACATCAAAACTCCAGGTCATGAACTCGCCGCCTTGCCACTCAAAATCCTGCGTCGCGGTCTCCGAGTAAATCTCGGTAAATGTTTCTCCAGAAATTGTGCCCACCCGAATGGCGTAAGTCTTAGTCGGCATTGCTTGTTGTGAAGTCGTCACCTGATAGGTGATCGATTTCAGCAACACTCCGATATCACCGGTCGTAAATGTTTGCCCTTTGGGGCGACCCGAAGTCGCGGCATCAGCCCACCATTTATCTGTTCCAGTTGGTTCGCTGAGATTGGCGATATCAGCCCCGGACACATTAGGAGCAGTGGGACTTGCGGACATTGTTGCAGCTTGAGCAACGCAAACCGACAGGGAAAAAACGAAGAAGGAGAATAATCGGGGTTTCATATCAAGGTGGTGGATGGGTGACAAAAAATGTCGAGACAGGCTAAGCTCGCACCCGAATCTCGAAAGGGATTTCCCGATCGAACACTTGCTTCTTTTTAAGCAGGCAAACACATTCCACACCAAGAGATCCCAATGGTCTCGCAAGTCACCGAAGAGATCCCGCTATGGATTTTCAGCCACCACAAAGAACTGGTGCTCATCCAGCGGCAGAAACTGGGTATTGAAGTTGACGATGAAGACGGTAGTAGATTCTCCCACCGCTGCGGGGACGTCGTCATTCAATTCGGTCCAGCTCGTGAGAGGCAGGGACAAATCGTTAGTGGAAAAGACGGAATATGAGCGCCCTTCTTTCGAAGTGAAGGCGAGATCGACCAAGATATTATCCCCCGTGTCGGTATGCGCCACATCAACGATCTGCAAGGGGGTGGTAGGGCCTTGGGTAAGACTCTCGATGCTGGCTCCTTCACCCCCATTCCAAATTAAGGCCACCTCTTCCTCGATAAGAGCGCGATCCCAGAATGCAACATCGTCGATGTTCCCGTCCCATCCCCGGTTGCCCGCTTGGGCATTGCCACCGATTTGCATTTGAAATCCGCTACCATTCCCCAAGACCCAGTTCGCCGCAGTTTGCACTGCGACTCCGTCGATGTACATCGTGATCTCTCCACCGTCTTCAGGAGATGGGTGAGTGACCAACACATGATGCCATGATCCGTCTTGCTGATCGATATTGGTAGCCACGCTAGCGGGGCCGCTAATGCTCCACTTGAAGTTGGTTCCCGAGCCTCCATGCCGGGCAATGCGCCAGTTTCCACCCTCAGCTTGGCTGATCAGCGTATTCCAGCCAGTGTAGAGGGACTCGGTGGTATACCAGGCTGAAATACTCATGCCTCCGGCCTCGAAAGCAAACTCCGCCGGATCACCTACATTGATGACGGCCTGGTTATCAGTGCTGTTCTCCAAATCAACAGCCGAACCGAATTTCCCTGGCACAAAAGTGGCATCTCCCGTTCCCGACTTCACAAGAACACCATCGTTGGATACATCCAATCCAGCGGCATAATCTCCGTCAAAGGCCCAATACTCAACGAGGCCGTCGACAAGCTCGGCTTGAGAGAACGGAGCGCTGAGACAGGAAATGCCAGCGACTAAAAAAGAGGTGAAGAGGTTAATTTTTTTCATTATCAAAGAGGATTGTCCTTATGAGGGCTGATTCTGGACGGCTCGACACTCCTAAGTGAACAAATTCGCTCGTGTTATTACCCCAGAGAGATGAAAGAAATCGAGGCCATGAGAGCCAGTTTGCAAGAATCGTAATTATTCATCGGAAAATCTCGTTGAGGTGACTGTCGGTGCACTTAATATATGTGAATTTTTTCAAGATCGACAACCTGACTTCTTTTGATCATGTCTTCAAAAGTCATGGCCACACCTCACTTCCCATCGATCACCGAACAGGTCGCAAACTATCTCCGGGACGAACTTCATCAGGGGATTTGGGGCGAAACCATGCCCGGGAGATCCAAGCTCATCGAGTTGCTTGGCGTTAGCGGCAAAACGGTAGAGCTTGCCCTTCAGCAGCTCGAAAAAGAAGGTCTCATTGCCGGTCAGGGAGCGGGACGCAAACGCCTCATCATTCAAGCCGCCCCGCGAAAGCCCTCATCCAAGCTCTCCGTCGCCCTCCTCCTGCCCAATCGGTTCGACCGCGGTGACAACTTCATTGTCGACATTAGACATCAACTCGAAGAAGCAGGCCACGTCCCTTTTTTCCCGGAAAAGACTCTCATCGATCTCGACATGGATGTCAGTCAGCTCGAAAAATTTGTCCAGAAAGTCCGCGCCGACATTTGGATTATTGCTGCCGGCTCCCGGGAAGTTCTGGAATGGTTTTCAAATCAATCCTTCCCCGCATTCGCTCTCTTCGGCCGGCGTGGCGGACTCCCCATCGCCTCCACCGGCCCAAACAAAACTCCCGCCATGTCCGAGGCCACACGGCATCTCCTGAAACTGGGCCATCGCCGCATCACTCTCCTCTGCCGGGAACAACGACGCCTCCCCCAACCCGGAAAACTGGAACAAACATTTTTGGATACCCTCGAAGAGGCTGGAATTCAAACCAGCAAATTCCATCTCCCTGACTGGGAGGAAAGTAAGGAAGGATTTGGCACTGTTCTTGATTCCCTTTTCGGCCCCACTCCTCCCACCGCGCTCATTGTCGACGAACCTTTCCTCTTCAATGCAGCCTATTAC
>JAKMEV010000261.1:0-19669 GCA_022425785.1 Akkermansiaceae bacterium
CAACAGGCATGTGCGTCTCAGAAGCACTGCACGTGACAAGCAATTTAATCTTTTGATTACTCGTGCGATTCCCGAAATTGTTAGGTTAACCAAAGCAGCTGAAAAAGCATCCACAATCGAAAAAGCCGCAATCATCGTGCAAGCTGATCGCTACATTACGGTGATCACTGACTTCAAAAAGATCGACGATGTTGAGGCTACCGTTGATAAGGTCGCGAAAGGCTATGGTCTTGCTGTGAAAAAGCGCAAGGAATACAAAATTGATGCAGCTCTCAAGAAAGCCATGCCTTCAGGTGAAGGGCTTCTCGGTGGACTCAAGTTTTAAACTCTCATGAGTTAGTGAAATTTCAGGAAGCTAGTTCGCTAATCGAAATGCGAGCTAGCTTCTTTTATACTCTGAGTTGACTCACATGCAGGGCTAAAAGAGTCGGCCACTCCCCCCTACATCACTCTCGCTACCCGTAACCTCTGGAATGAATCTTCAATTTCTGAATTTGAAAGCCGCTTTGCGGTGGCAGTTGAAAGCGTTTACAGTTTTCGCTGTTATCTCGCTGCCACAATATTTAGTGGGTCAGGAGTCCAAAGACATCAAGTGGGGAGGGGTTTGGCTTCGAGGTAGTAATGCCGATCGCGATAAATTTTATCCTGTAGGGAGTCAGTTTGCTCTTCAGGCTCTTCGCAAAGAGAACTCACCGATTGCTGGGGAGTATTCAGCGAAACTTTTTAAATCCTTGGAAGTGACAGCTACGCCTGGCGGAGGGCGTATTTTGGACCGGGTCCAAAATATTAAACTCGCTAAAGCGTCCTCTGGCAAAGCACTCGTGATGGCTTGCGCTATTAACTACGAGTTTTTTGAGAGAACTAAAGAGGCCGGCGAAAACATTGTTTATGCGGAGGTAGGGTTTGAGCTTTTGGTGTCTGATTTTTCGACAAGGAGTGTTGTGTTTGCTCTCCCGGGTAGGCTGCAATATAAAGATATTTGGCAGGGGGAAAAACACATCAAATCCGAAATAAAAAAGATTTACGAGGATAGGCTTCCCAATAGTTTTTTAGAGCTGGCTAAGAGAAAATGGGATGGTGAGACTTCTTTTCAAACGTTGGGATTCGGAAAAGTGGACGTGTGGGAAGATGCAAAGGAGAGAATGCCTGATGGATTCAAAGAGAGATCTGAGTTTTTTCTTTCCACACTGCTCGCCAGCACGTTCTCTAACGCCATCGATATCCCAGTGATGCCTTACTCAAAAGGCAAGGAAGTCATTTATACAGGGCTGGTCGTGGGCCAACTTGAAGACAAGGGTAGCGTTACAAATAAGGAGTCTTCCGGACCGGACAAAGACGCATTTTTCGTTTTAGAGAAACCAAGCTACACGCTGGACTTAGTAATTCCTGCCTTCCGGGAAGCCAGGGGCGGCGGGGATGGGGTCATCGATTCTTCTCTCCACTACGCTTACGCTCGTGTCATTTTGAATGGTGAGGCTGGGGCGGCAATCTTCAACAAGAAATATGATGCTGGAGTCAGGAGGGTGATGGTGAAAGGCGATAAGGTTCGTCCTCTGTGGTTAGCCTCGTGGGATGCAACCTCGAAACTTTACAAGGACGTCGCGAAAGATATAAAATCTTCTAAGGATGATGAGGTTTCATCTTTAGTTTCCGGTTGCAGGCTCCGATGAACAAAGAATTTTAAAATTATGAAATCAATGATTAAGAATATTATTATCTACGCGATCGCTGTTTCAGCCGGGTTTGCTGAGCCACTTGCAATTCAAGGCATGGCTGAGGTAGATCTTAAAGATGCGAGCGGAAAGGCAATTCCAGAAAAAGAAGCAGTCCGACTTGCGACCGAGATTGCTCAGTTTCAGGCAGTTGAGAATGCAATTAGCAGAGCCTCTAGCACCATTAGGCAGCAGTATGCCGAGAGAGTGGGTGATTCTGAAGAACGAAAAAGAACGGTGATGAATATGGTGGTCGACAAGACGATCCAAACAGAGCCTAGAACCAATCTTTCAACACCGAGAATGCGCGTTTACCTCAGGGGGAAGATTGACATGACGGCCCTTCGCGATCAACTCAATAGTTGGCCTAAGATGGTTCAGCAGGTAGATTATTCGGAAGTGCAGCTGGCTCTATTCTATACTGTGCGCAAGATCGCGGAGACAGTAAGGCTCGAGTCGGGCCGGGAGAGTTCGGATTCCTCAGCCGTTTCAGCAAAGGAATCAGGTTCTGAAAGTATCACCGAGAATGGCGTGGAAGTTTCTGAATCGGTCACTGAAAATGTTTCGAAGACTGAGCTTAGAAAATCTATCAATCGAGCTGATGAACTTATTTGGGAGCATGATGTAGACCAACAAGATAATTTCGGGTCGAGTTTAACAGAGCAATTCACTGAAAAGGGTTTTGAATCGATCATGGGAGGTGAATTTTTTGAGGTTCAAGAGGTTCTCAATGAGGAGGTTGGTTCAAAGGGCAGGGCGACTGCCAAAACCTTAAAGAAAGTGATTCAGGATGTTAAGGATGAGGGTGAATTCACCGAGGGTGGCTTAGTTGTTATTGGAAATCTAGACTTCAAAGAGCCTGTGAAGGATTCAGTGAGTGGGCTCTGGTCGGTGGAGGCCACAATGAAAGGTAAAATCTACAAAATTGGGAAAGGAGCCATACCGAGAACAGTTGGTGCTCTGGAGGTGATTACAAAAAAATCACTTGGTGAAACCCAAGAAAGCGCAAAGACAAGTGTTCTTTCTGCAATGGCTCCGCTTGCTGCTGATGAAATTATTTCTAAGTTGAAAAATAAGGGAGAAATTTAAACTAATGAATAGAATCTATTTTATCTTTTCGGTTGCTTTGCTTCAGATCAATCCTCTTTGTGCGGAAAAGCCGGCAACGATATCTGTCAGCCAGACCGGCGCCGCAAAGAGTCGTGATGGTGCTTTAGTGGATGCATGTAGGCTTGCCGTAGCACAGATACATGGGACTCGTGTCACTGGATCCTTAATCAAAACTAACGAAAATCTAACGCTAAAAGCTGCAGCATCGAGGACCAGTGGAATCTCAAGCGAACGTGAGGAGCTCCAGCTAGATGTGGGTCGAGAGGTTCAGGATCAAACCCAAATAACTTTTGGAGGATTGTTAGCAGCTTACAAAGTGACGAATGAGAGCCAGCCAAAGAATGCAACCGACCTATGGAAAATAACAATCGCAGCGGATGTCTTAACAACAATTCCTGATCGTTTTGAGGGAAGAACTGCCGTAGTCGTTCCGTCCGTTCCGTTTCTGTCTCAAGCGATTAATATGGGTCCTAGGGATGTTCGCTTCGTAACCTCGTTGAGAAGTTCGATTGAGGGCTGGTTTGCCAATAACTCCAGCTTCGTTATTCTGGAGCGAAACAGGGCTGCAGAGTCATTTTTAGATTCTGAGTTGAGGAGGGCCTCATCCTCCGGAGCTGCACGCGCAGAGCAGTCAAAGCTCGGCATGGAGAAGACGGCTGACATTGTGCTAATTGTGGAATCTCCAGGAGTTTTTTTTGAGACATCGAGCACCTCTTTTAAGCGCCTTAAAACCCAGGCTCATACCTGTCAGGCAAATCTACAACTGACTTTCAAATTAGTCGACGGTGCCACAAAAGGGGAAATTTCTCGCGAGACGGTGATCCTTGAGGCCAAGGCAACTGCAAGGGATCCAGATTCGGCAAAAAAATCATCTTTAACTGAGATGACAAAATCTCTGAGCAAAAAATTGGATTTCGCCGGCCTTCGTCTTCTCGGGGCAATGGATTGTAATAGAGTGAGGATTGGTGAGGGAGGGGCCCTGGAGCTCCTTTCGCCTCGTAGAAGGATAGACTTCAAAGCTTATGATTCTCTTCAGTTGCGTTTGGTTGCAAAATCTGATGGTTCTTCGATCGAATCAACTTCAGATCTAGGTCGGTCTGGATCTGCTGAATTTAACCTGGGTCAAGATGGGAAACTATGGGTTGGATGGTCCGATAAATTTTCGGTCGGAGACATCCTCTGGTTTGCACCTGCAACAGAGTAGTCACCCGTTAACAGTTTCAGCTTCAAACTTTCAAATCATTTATTATGTCTAGAAACATTTTTTTATTTTAGGGCCTCTTTTGTCTGTCTTGCTTCCATCTTGCAACTCGTCTAACCTCCTTTCGTCAAATTTTTTGGACAGCACAGGGGTCAGAGCTCGTTCTTGGAGTAATCCAAACCCAGTGCTCCAAATTCCAGCACATAGCAGACACCTCTCAGCCGTCTCGAAATTGACAGCGCAAGGCTTTACTGTCATCGGGTATGGCCAGCTTAAGAGCCGTAATATCATTGATGCTGAAAATGCGAGGTTACTCGCCATTGAGAAGAATGCAGACGTAGTAGTTTTTTCTCAGAAAGGTTCGGGTGCTTATACAGAAAGAGTTGCTGTCCCTATCCGAGGACATTCAACCGCTTCATCATATAGTAATCAGTATGGGAATACAACCAGCAGTGGTTCTAGTCTTCGCACAACAGCAGAGTTAACATACAAGGATAGTAAATATAAGGTTTACGATCATAAAACGACACTGCTTCGTGCGCGGAATAAGAACACGCCAGTGCCGCCCCTAGACGCTTCCGATCGTGTAAAAAGTCTTCCGAAGACTGCACCACGGCCAAAACTTAAGAGTGCTCCCAAGCCCGAGGCGTACTACTTGGGATGGAATTCTCTTTTGAAACCTACCAATCCGTCTTGATGAGGCGGTAGAGAGTAATGTAATGATAGCAACGAGCATACTAGTCACTAAAACCCCTCTCCGTTTTACGTAGAGCATCAGCCCCTCTGGGCGCAGGAATCTCGAAGCTCTTGGCTTAGTGGAATCACCGATGAGCAGCTTGGAAAAAATTTCCCGTGCTTATTACCATACTAGGGAGAACGGCGCACACGGACGAAAAGACGTTCGCCGTCCGACGGGTCGAGTTCAAAGGTGAGCGATGCCGAGGTGGCGGTCACCTGGTCTCCGGCCTAGGTCCATAGGGACTCCCGAAAAAAGTAAACTCCTAGCAGTTGAACTCCGAATGCTAGTGTGGGCTTTGCACGGTCATGAGGGCCGGGAAGGAACGCCGCGAGGATGGGCCCAGGGCGAAGTGGTGGCGGATCGATGACGAATTCGATGATAGAGTATTCCGATGATGAGAAATGTAACTCGTGGACTTGGATGTTTCTTTATCAGGAGGCGGCTGATAGGGTGGGATGATGACAGCGAGATTGGCGATGGCGATTATGGGCTTGGCGATGGGGCCGCTCCTTGGAGGAGTGAAGGACGCACGGGAATTGATCAGTAAGTCCAAGAGGGAGGATGTGGAGGTGATGAAGGTGCTCGATCTGGTGAAGAATGATTTGACTGAAGAAGGAGTGGAGGAGGTCATCGGCTGGGTGATCGAGAATGGCTTCGCTCAAGAGAGGAAGCGAGTGGGAGAGGTGATTTGGAAGCTCCCGAAGAATGATCAGTTGATGTTGAAGTATGTCCGGATTTTGAGTTTCTATGGGGAGAAGGAGCAGTTGGAGGAAGTTACTGGGAAGTTGCCCAAAGGGAGGGTTCATCAGGAAGCGAGATTTCGCCTTGCCTTGACCGTGGCTGAGGATGCACAGCGGAACTTAACGCTGAACGATACCGAACGTGCGGCGAGAAATCAGGAGGCCAAGGAGATCCTGGAGAAGCTGGAAAAAGAAGAAGGGGTGAATGAGTTTGTAGAGAAATGGGTCGCGGACTTAAAGTATAAGATCACTCATTTGGTCGTGGGATGTGAAGCCCCCGAAATTGAAGGGGTCGATTCTGAAGGGAGGAAAATCACCCTGAGTGAATACCGGGGCAAGGTCGTGCTTCTGCCATTTTGGGGAATGTGGTGAGGCCCATGCCGTGGTATGCTTCCATTCGAGCGGTCGCTCGTTGAGAAGTGGAAGGGCGAGCCCTTTGCCTTGGTTGGGGTAAACACCGATCCTCCGAAAACGCTCTCGAAGTATGTCAAGAATGGCACGATTACCTGGCGTAATTTCCGGGACGAAAAAGTGGGTGGCCCGATCTCCAGCAAGTGGGACATCGCCGGTTGGCCGACAATCTACATCATCGATCACAAAGGAGTGATCAGACATGTGAGTCAGGTGAAGGGAGATCTGGATATGGCGTTAACCAAGCTGATTATGGAAGCGAAGGCGGAGCTTGGAGAGAGGAAGTGAGACGAAGGCGGGCCCTGCCTGATGATCGCGGCTATTCAGCCCACCTTGACAGGTGTCGGCAGGACTCTAATATTTGAGGATGGTTCACTTCAGGAAAGTAGCAGTCTCTTGGACTACCCTTTTTCTGGTCAATCTCTGCTTTGTTGCTTTCACGATTCATTCTTCCGCTCTCGAACCCCCAGGGGTTTTTCCTGAATCCGGTGAGCTTGTGGCCCCAACTCTGGTGAAGTTGAAGAACCCAAACCCTTCCGGGGCGATTTTCTACACTACTGACGGGAGCGATCCACGGGGGGAAGATGGGAGCGTTCGTTCATCTGTTCTGGTATACTCCGACTCATTTGAATCTCACGACTTTGGTGGTCCTCTCTCTGCCAACCGATCCATGGTGGTTCAGTGCCGGGTGAAATCAGGAGAAGATTGGAGTGAACTGAAAACCGCGACTTTTATTGCCGACCAGGATTTTTCGAAACTGCTGGTCACTGAAATCATGTTTCATCCTACAAATGGTCCTCCCGAGTCCGAGTATGAGGAATTCATTGAGTTTAAGAATACCGGAGAAGTTGCCTTGAATCTCTCTGGATTGCGAATTGTAGATTTCACCGAAGAGGGGACTGAGGCTTATATCAAGTTTACTTTTCCTGAAGGCGCTGTCGTATCGCCGGGAGGATTTGTTGTCGTTGCTGCCAACGAGGAAAAGTTTCAAAGTCTTTATCCCGAGGTCCCGTTCCACGGTGGGATGGCTTCTAGATTCAATAACCAAATAGGACGAATCGCACTCATTGGTCCCGACGGTGGCATTGCGACCCGGATGCGCTACGAAACGCACTATCCTTGGCCCGCGGTTCCTGATAATCATGGCTATTTCAAAAAGCGAAAACCCAAAGTGGGGTTTTCGCTTACTCGAAGGTCCCTCGAACCCGGAGCGGATCCAGAGCATTTCAGCACGTGGCGCGCAAGCGCCGCGAGACTTGGGTCACCCGGTAGGGAAGAGCTTGATCCTAAAATTCCACCACTCGTCATCAGCGAATTTCGATCCCGGTCTGCCGGGCAGCTGGTAGACCGCGTTGAGATCTACAACCCCACCTCTGCTGCGGTAAGCATTACCGGTTGGTGGCTCAGTTATAAAAGAAGCCGACCATACAAACATAAGTTCCCCGAAAATACAGTTGTCCCGGCAAAAGGATACCTGGTCGTAGACGAGGTTGATTTTTGTGAGGCAGGCAGCGAGATGGCGCTCAGCTCAAAAGGTGATCGTTGTTATCTCTTTTCCGCGACTTCCGGGGGAGAGCTTACTGGTTATTCCCATGGTGTTCGCTTTGAGGGGAGTGATGAAAACGTGTCCTTCGGCCGGTCTCGAACCTCCGAGGGTGTTGATTATTTTCAGCCCGAATTCTCCGAGAGTTTTGGTCTGAAAAATTTTGGATCAAGTTTCATTCCCTTGCTGATTTCCGAAGTGATGTATCATCCGGATGTTGAGGGATTTCAGTACATCGAGCTCCACAATCAGTCCAAGGATCCGCTCTCCCTTTGGCTTTCTGATACTCCTACTCGAACATGGGGTCTGAGTGGAGGAACTGTTGGTCAGAAGGTACCTCAATTCTTGTTTCCCGAGGGCACGACTGTTCTCCCTGATGCTTACCTCATTTGTGTTCCTGAGTCTGCCGGGGCGGTAGTGGTTCCTGATCACGCTCAGGTTTTTCGGATTCCTGATGACCTTATCTCAACAAAACAAGGCGTTCTTCGTATTCATCGCCCCTTGGCATCCAAGGGGGAAAAAATTCGATACGTTACTGTCGATGAGGCGATCTATCAGAATCGATTGCCTTGGGACGTAGGAGCAGGCGGAGGAGGCCAAGGGCTCGAACGAATGAACACGAGCGCTTTTGGAGTTGATCCCCTCAACTGGCGCGCTGGTCCCGTGGGAGGAACTCCAGGGCGCTCCCGGTGAGATCGACTTCCCCGACACCCCTTTAAAGGGGGACATAAGTAAAAGGGCAGGCGTTTGGTCTCACGGTTGCATGAGGCGCTTCTCCAGCCACTTTAGGATGTCGGAGATACGGGATCATGGTGTGGAAATCCCCATGCTTCCAGAGTCTGCTTTGGAATTCTCGCTCAGGGTCTTGTTCCTTGACGCTTTCGAGAGATAGGTTCCATACTCGCATCGTTAGTTTCAGAATCCTGATACAATGGTCAAAATGTTTGAATTTTACGCGTTGCGCCCCTTCACGTTCGCGGCGTGTGTCGGAGCTTTCTTGTTTGCCTCATGTGGTCCGATTCCCCAGTCGGAGACAGCTTCGAAAAGTGCGGCGATGCAAGCCTATGAGAGTTATAACCGGCCTGCTACTTTACCGACAGATCCTTCCAAGGTTCGCGTGAAAGTTTCTCTAAATAACCAGATGGCCTATGTCATGGAGGGGAGCAAGCCGCTTCTCGTCATGCCAGTGACAGTCGGGCGACCGAGTGCGCCGACGCCCCGCGGCAGCTTTCGGATTCGCTCGAAGAATCACTACTACCGCGCCTACACGCACGGATATGCCATCAAGGGGAATGTTATTCGTGGATGTTACTTGCGGAACCGGCCGTCGGGATGGCGGTTCAAGGGGACACCGATGCCGTATTGGTGTGAATTTAAATCGGCATACGGATTCCATACCGGCTGGATGAAAAACTTTCCGGCATCAGGTGGATGCCTGCGGATGCATAAGAATGTCGCGCCCAAATTCTATCGTTTGGTGAAAGTTGGAACACCCGTTTCGATTTCCTACACCCAGTCTGAAGACGCCACCATTGGACAAAACATTCCACGACCTCCGGACTCCACGGGCTTTCCCGGGAATCCGGATGGCATGATGGCGTTGACACAGAATTTCTTTACGCAACATCAAGCGCCGGTCTTCACAAACCCTTAGAGGACTACTTTTTAAATTTACTAAATTTTGTGATGAGGGGTTCGAGCTCATCTTTTGGTTTTTGATCGACAGAGGAGGCGTAGAAGGCCGCGCCTGAGCGATCAAAGAGTTCCGAGATTCGCGCCAGTCCGGCAGGGGTTTGGGCATCACGGAGGTCACTAAACCAATAGATGGCGTCGGTCTTTTTGACGATAATGAGATCCTCCATGGAAAGGATGACCTGTTCACGTTGGCCGAGTATTTTTGGTGCAGCATTCCAGGTGAGGGCGCAACCGTAGATCTCGCGGTAGTGTGAACCGGGGAAGTTTTTATCGATCTCTTTTTTAAGAGCGGGGATGTGGGGCTGCATGCTGGAGGAGTTATCAAGAATTACCCCCAGATTGGTTGCTTTAAAATTGATGCCACCAACTTCGCCCTGTTGGGTGTCGGCGTTTTTAGCAGCAGCCAAGGGATCGATTCTAAGGGTGACGAGGAGTTGATCCCGGGTAGCGATGACCTTTGCAAGGAGGTCCGAGGCGGGTCCGTTGGCGTATTGATCGATGGGAAGTTCAAAGGCTTTGCCCACGTTTGCTCCAAAGAATGCTGCTTTGAGGGCAGTCAGGTTTTTTTTGTGCTCTTTAATTTGTTCGGAGAGCTCGTCGACTTTTCGCTCGTTGAGGGAGCTGCGTTCGTATTCCTGGTCGCGGGCTTTCTGCGCTTTGGCGAGCTCCATCGTGGGTTTTCGGGCTTTCCGTTCATAGGCCTTTTGGATTTTTTCGATGGGGCTGGTCCGTGGCTCCTTGAAGTCGGGGGAGGCCAGGGAGGCGGCGCGATATTCGAGAGCGTCCATGCGGAGTTCCAGCGTGCGCTTCTTTTCCGACCCGGTCAGTTCGTCGATATCGATTTGCTTTTTCAGGTTCTCTTCCGTGGTGTTGAGCTCTGACAGAATTGACTCCAGAACGGTAAGGTAGCGGAGGTGGAGAAGTGCGGAGAGTCGGTCGCCGGCTTGCAGTCCTTTGTCGTCGGCTGCGGGGATTTCGGCAACGCGCTCGGTATAGGATTTCTCCAACCACGTCAAAAGTTCGGCCGGATCTGTCTTGGCCCAGACGTGGGTAGTGAGAGTAAGAATCAAGGGGGCTAAGAACCTCATAGTGAATACGCTAGCATGCAACGGGAGGCGGCGCGAAGCAGAAAGAAAATCATTTCGAGGGGCATGGCCGTTGCAAGGCGCTGAGGTGCTGTCATAACGAGGGATGCCCATTCGCCCCTGGTATTGGCCAAAGCATGGACAGCCTGAACGGACGGAACCTTTCACCTGGATAGTGGAGGGCGTGATTGCTGCGTCCTGGTGGCCGGATCCGGAGGTTTTTGAGCTCTTCAAGGAGAAGGGGATTAAATCAGTCGTAAATGTTTGTGAGTTCGATAACCGGCAGGATGTGCCGAAGCAGTTCGCCTACCATTTCATTCACGTCCCGGACTACGGGGTGCCGACCGACGAGCAAATCGAGCGATTTATCAAGTTGATGGACCGGCATCACGCCGCCAAAGAGCCCGCGGTCATTCATTGTGTTGCGGGCTGTGGACGGACTGGGCAGTTTATCATCGCCTGGTGTGCCAAGGCGGGATTTATTCCTAAAGGAAGCGATCCCGTGGAATGGATTCGGGCCCGCCGGAAGTGTTGTCTGGAGACCGGTGCACAGATCCAGTGTGCCAAACGACTGACGAAGAAATATCGAGACTAGATTATTTGGTTTTCTCTTGGATTTGGAAGAAGGATTTTTTCATGAAAGAGACCAAAACCGTCGAGGGGGGAGGTGGCGATCACGGTGCCCTGAACCTTCGTGGTTTTGGCGTATAAGAATTGATCGCGATCGTATTTCTTTGCCCGCTCTTCGCTGAGAGCTTCGCCCTTGCGAGGTGCGGCTGAAAGAGCAGTAAGTGGTGAAGTCTTAGTTTCGTTGGACGCGAAAGAAAATCTGACCGGTTGCATCTGCAAGATTTCGGACACTGAAGGACCTGGTGGTTGTGTCCCCGGGGTCGGCGCTTACCGAATCATCGAGGTCGGCGTCCCAGTCAACCAGATCAGTCGAATAGGAAACGAGGTAGTTTCGACCTTCCCGGGAGGCCCAGCTCAGAGAAATTCGTTCGGTGTCTTTGTTGTAGTCGAACGAGGTGATTTTTATCGAGTTCTCCGGAGCTTCAACGGCACCGGTTTGCAAGGTGACATCGTCGAAAGCGACCCATCCGGCGAGTGCTCTGTCTTCGCGGTTTTCGAGGGCGCACAACCGGATTTGGATGGGCTCTCCATCGTGAACGGAATCTTCCGGGTTGGGATAATAGATTACAGTCGAAGTGACGAACTCATTGGCTATGATATCCAGGGAGTTGTCGTCTTCAGCCAGGACGGTTCCGCCGGTGACTTGGCCAGCATAGGTCGCGCCATCGATAGTTGTGCCACCCACTACGAATTGAACAGCGTAGCCATACCAGCTAGGGCTGTAGTTAAAGCTTCCTCCTGTATCCTCGGTGGGAAGCTTTCCAACCTGGGCGGTGAGAGTATAGGCCTTGGTCGAATCGAATGGTTCGGCGAGAATTTGAGTCACCGCTTCAAAGTCTCGGGCCGGATCGTTGTAACGGCTTCTGACCAGCATGACGTATTGACCTTCGGGAGCAATGCCATCAAAGGCAACATCCAGAGAGCCTTGGCTCGTGTCGTCGATTCCCGGTGCCCCGGGGTTCCAGATTCTTAGAGGACCTCCATTGGAGGAGATGTCAAATTGGCGCCAGGTTTCCTTAGACCATTGCGGATACTTGTCGGTGCTTTCCGGGAAGGGGTCGAAGGTCTCGCGGTCCTCAAAGCCGGCATTGGGGATCTCGATGGGATCCGCGAATACGGCTGCTGAGATAATGGAAATCATGCCAATGCATTGTGCAGATCTAATACCGTTCAGGGTGGTCATGGGGAGACAATGACATCGCAGTCGGCAGAGCCAAGTGATTGTTTTTTGAGAGCTTGCCCATTTTTGGCCAACTTCTTTGGTCTGAACGGGAGAAATTTGAAACATGTTGGTTTCCGGTGGCGTTCGTTCATCATGAGTAAATCAGTAAGAATCCTTGTTGCGCTGCCTTTTCTTTTGGGAGTGGCAATGGGGCAGGTTGTCATTAACGATGGCGCGATTTTGAGATCAATGGAGAAGAAGATGTCTCAATGGATGGAGGTTGATCTTGTGTTGAAGGGGAAGGGGCTTGTCGAGGGTTTGGAGAAGGCTGAAAAATCGATGGATTGGGAGGAGAAGGGGAAATTATGTCAGGGGGGAGGATACGATGAATTGTCCGGTTCGGTGTATCTGATCTCTCACACCTACGATTGCGGGAAGTGTGACAAGTGGCACCTCGGAGGAGTTGCCACCGCATGGTGCTTGCGGAGCGATGGTTTGATGGTGACCAATTACCACGTTCTTGATAATGACAAAGGCGAGGCTTGGGCTGTTTGTTCTCGAAAAGGAGAAGTTTTTGAAGTGGTCGAAGTGCTTGCGGCCAGCAAGGAGAATGACCTCGTGGTTTTTCGCGTGAATGGGAAAGGAATGAAAGCTCTTCGTCTTGGGAAGCCTGCCGAGGTAGGTGAGGACGTCCGGGTGATCAGCCATCCAAACCGCAATCTTTACATGCAAACCACCGGAGAGGTTTCCCGCTATTTTAATGAGCCTCGGAAAGGTAAAACCGGACCGGTGCGCATGGGGGTCACGGCGGATTATGCCAAGGGCTCTTCCGGGGGTCCGGTGATGAATGCCAAGGGAGAAGTCGTTGGGATCGTGGCATCCACTAATAGCATCTATTATAACCGGGATAAGGACGGTGCCGCCACCAATCTCCAGATGGTCTTGAAAAACACCATTCCGGTGTCTGCTTTGCATAAGATGTTGAAGCAGTAAATGTCGCTACTTTATCGTGAGACCGGCGGATCGTTCAGCGTTGGTCTTTCCTTGGACGAATGAGGAGGTGATGGAGTTGCCTGATCCTTTGCCGGCGAAGTTGATGGCTGCTTTTTCCAATGGTTTTTCACGAGTCTCGGCGATGGTGCAGCCGGTGATGAGGACGTTGTGACAATCCTTGGCGTTGATTCCGTGGGGGAGGCCGTTAGTGAAGGTACACCCGGTGATGGCGATTCGCTGGCAGTTTGCGAGCTCCAGAAGAGAGGCTCCGCTTTTCTGTTCTTCGGGGGCTTCTTCGAAGAAACCGCAGCCTGTGATGGTGCAGTCCCGGCTGTTGCTGAAACGAACACCGGTGCCGTATTTTTCGGTATGACGCCGGAAGTGGTTGCTACCGACGGTGATCATGCTGGAGTCTTCGATGAGGAGATTACGATTCCCGCAGGAATAGATGGAGTTTCCGGTGATGGTGACGCCGTAGCAATTGGTGAGGTGGACGTTATTCTCCTGGGAGCCGATGATGTTGCCGGTGATGGCAATGAGTCCGGGTGGACGGGAGCCGTCGCGCTTTTCCGCGATGCGAATATTGCAGCCGCCTTTGGACTCGGTGGCCTGAATGGTGTTGGAGGCGATGGTGACTTCGTTAACGCTTGCTCCGTCGGCGGTGGTATCGATCCAAATTTCCGCGGTTGGTTCCGTGGGGAGTTCGGGGAATGAGCGGGGCGCGTTGTTGTATTCGATGTCGTTTCCAGTGATCTGAAGATTGCGGATCTCCGAACGTTCGATGCGGATTCCCCCGAGCCGGTTGTAGCTAATGTGGGAGGTGGCGATGTTAATTTGATGAAGGTTCAGGCCATCGAGAAAAATACCAGCGCCGCGATTGTGATAGATGTGGCAATTCACGATGAGCACGTTGCGATTGCGTTTGACGAGATGAATCCCATGCCGGGCATTTCTGATCATGACGCCATCGATGATGGCCTGCATGGTTTCGGTGAGCTCGATGCCGTCGGCTTCGGGATGAACTCCTTCGATGGCGATCTCGCGAATCTGGGGCATGCGTTCGTTTTTCCATACTCCGGATTTTACGGAGCCGGGATCGCCGGTGCCTCCGTGATTGCCGATGAGGCGAAAGGCGGGGCCGGGACCGTCCATGACGATAGTGGCGGTTCCCAGTGAGCCTGCGATTCCATAAGAGCCCGTTTTGGCCAGGGCAATTTTAAGAGGCTTGGTGATGCGGTAACTTCCTTTTGGGAAAACGAGGAGTCCGTCTCCGTCCTTGATGGCGTGATTGATGGCCTCGGTGTCATCAGTTTTCCCATCGCCTGTCGCACCAAAGTTTTTGACGTTGCTCATGAGGGAGACCCTAGCGGCTGCTTCTTTTGAAGGGAAAGAGGAATCATAAAGAGGATCTGATTGCTTTGCAGTCGCCACCAAGGTGGTCTCTGCTATATATCAGGAAGTGCAGATTCTTATCGTCACCCCGAAAGCAGGTCAGATAGCCACCGGCAATCGTTGCTCGGCGGAACAGTGGGCGAAGGTGTTTCGTGATTTGGGACACGAAGTGGAGGTGAAGGGGGTTGGCGATAGGATGAGGGAGGGATATGATGTATTGGTTGCCTTGAACGCGAGACGCATTCCCAGTGTGATCGAGGAGTTCAAGGACGAGAATTCAGAAGGCCGGGTCGTGGTGGTTTTGACGGGAACGGATATTTATCCGGAGGTGGGAGATCAGGCCTTGGTGACGATGCGCTCGGCTGATCGCTTGGTTGCCTTGCAGTCGAAAGCCCTCGAGCAGGTGCCGGATGGGATGCGGGAGAAAACGAGAGTGATCGTTCAAAGCGCGAGCCCGATTGAGATGAGTCGGGAGGGCGAATTTTTTGAGGTCGCCGTGGTGGGGCATTTTCGGAAGGTGAAAGATCCTCTCCGGACAGCTAAGGCGGTGCGCCTGTTGCCGTCAGCATCGAAAGTGCGGGTTCGACAGGTCGGGGGGATTTTAGAAGAGCGGTATGAAGTTTTGATTCGGGAAGAGGTGGCGGAGAATGGTCGCTATGAGTGTTTGGGGGAGGTTAAGCCCAAAGAAGCAGGTGAATTGATAGCGGGCTCGGATTTGTTGGTGTTGAGCTCGCATTCGGAAGGAGCGGGGCGGGTCATTGGTGAGGCAATTGCTTGTGGGACACCGGCCTTGTCAACGCGGATCGATGGGGTGATGGGTTTGCTTGGCGAGGACTATCCGGGATATTTTCCGGTAGGTGATACCGAAGCTCTGGCTGGATTGATTGGGAGGGCGGAAAGTGATGATAATTTCTATCAGGAATTAAAGACTGCTTGTGCGGAAGTTGTTTCTTTGTTTTCCCCGGAGGCCGAAGAAAAGGCATGGCAAAAGATGCTGGATGAACTTACAGAGGAGCAAAGCTCATGAACACCAAAGAAGAGATTGCTCAGGAATTGGAGATTGTAGACCGACGGTCTCGCGAGTTGCTGGAAGATCTCAGTGATGAGCAACTTCGGGTTCCCTACGAGAGGGGGATCAATCCTCCGGTTTGGGAGTTGGGCCACGCGGCATTTTTCTATGAATATTTTTTGCTCCGGGAGTTGGGAGGGAAGGCTGCGAGGATGCCGGGATACGATGAGGTTTGGGACTCCTTTGAAATCATGCACAAGCATCGATGGGCTCCGGGTGTGGTTCCCGATAAGGCAACAATGTTGGATTACTACTCTCGGGTGATGGATGAAAGTCGGGAACGCTTGGAGAAGCTTGCTGATCCCCATGAGAGCTATCTCTTTCGCTATTGTATTCATCACCAGCAAATGCATATCGAGTCGTTGATTTGGGCCCGCCAAACCTTGGGGTATCCAGCACCAAGGTTTTCGGATCAGGCATCAAAGAAGTGTGGAGCGATCGGGGAAGCGGGAGATGCTTTCATCGATGGCGGGGAATACTTCATGGGAATGCCGGAGGGAGTCCAGGGTGAGGAAGGCGTATCCTTTAGTTTTGATAATGAACGCCCGGGATTTCGGATGGAGTTGGAGCCGTTTGCGATTTCGAAAACGCTGGTGAGCAATCGAGAGTTCCTCGAGTTCGTGCAAGATGGAGGCTATGAAAAAGAAGCCCTTTGGGATTTTGGAGGGAAGTGTTGGTTGGCGGAGTCGGAGCGCGAGTTTCCGAATTACTGGCGTTGGGAAGGCGATGAGATTCAGGTGCGAAAATTCGATGAATGGATCGAGTTGCCGTTGGACGCACCAGCCCTGCATCTGAGTGTTTGGGAAGCGGAGGCCTATTGTAGGTGGGCGGGGCGGCGATTACCGACGGAACCCGAGTGGGAAGCGGCGTCGAAAGGAGCGGAGGGACGAAACTTTCCGTGGGGCGATGACATGGATGCTGGGAGAGTAGACATGGATGGGGGATTTTACGGAATAGCATCGGCAATGGCTTTTGCGGAGGGGGCGAGTTCGTCAGGGTGTTTGCAAATGCTCGGGACGGCTTGGGAATGGACCTCCAGTCAGTTTTTACCCTTCGATGGATTTAAGATCGATATGTATCACTACATGTCGGTGCTTCAATTTGGAGACCATCGCGTCACGAAGGGCGGTTCGTGCGCGACTTGCTCAAGTTTGATCCGCAATACTTACCGCCAAGCCTACTATCCATCGCGGACGGACGCCTTCACCGGTTTCCGAACCTGCGCGCGGTGAGGCGATTAATTAATCTGAATCCGATAAAAGAGGCGCTCGGGGATTTTGAGGGATTCGTGAGTATAGCTGATGGGGTTGACGGTGAAACGATACGCCGAACTCTTGATCGGGTATTACTCCGTCTGCGAGCGGAAGTGCTACGAGGAGGATCGTCAGGGGGAGTAGATCAATATTTCAATCCTAGGTCGTTATTTCTGATTTCCTTGAGCTTCGCGGTCATCTTTTCACGAAAGCGTGTCACGGTCCCGGCATGCTTTGGGTCGTTGGCGAGGTTGGTGTATTGCTTGGGATCTTTCTTCATGTCGAAAAGTTCAATGCCTTTGTTGCCATCTTCGCCGTATTGAATGTAGGCCCAGTCATGTTCGCGGAGGAGAAATCCCTTTCCGTTCACGCTGAAGGCGGCGTCTCGAACTTCGTGTTTGGGATTGTCGAAAACGGGGGAGATGTCTTTGCCCTGCAGGCGTGAAGGAACTTCGAGGCCGCAGAGTTTTGATAGCGTGGGGTAGAGGTCTAACAACTCAACGAGAGAATGGCACACGGCGGGTTTCTTACCCGGAATACGAATGATGAGTGGAATGGCTGCTGATTCATCGTGGAGGCTGACCTTGGCCCAGAAGTCGTGCTCGCCCAAATGGTAGCCATGGTCGCTGGTGAAGATGACGATGGTCTTGTCGTCGAGTCCGGCTTTGGTCAGCGAATCGAGAACCTGTCCGACCATGCGGTCCATGTAGACGACCGAGGCGTAGTATCCCCCGACGGCTTTCTTCTGGCGACGAACGTCCATCTTCATGTTCTTGCTCGTCTTGTAGTTGATGCCCTGTTTGGGGATGTCGTCCCAATCGCCGTCGACTTTCTCGGGCAAGATCATTTTGTCGTAGGGGAGAAAGTCTTTGTAGTCCCTGCGCGGGGCCACGAAGGGGACGTGGGGGCGAACAAATCCCACCCCAAGAAAGAAGGGCTCGTCTTTGTGGGTTTGGATGAGCTCGGCCGCTTTTTTTGCCGTTTTGCCATCTGAATGAGCGAGGTCATCGCCGTCGGCTTCGACGACCACGAAGGTGTTGCCGCCGACCGGTCCGGGCTTCTTACCATCGGGGTTGTTCTCCAATGTTTCGCCATCGCCAGGTGCGCGCCACTCGGGTCCTTGGGAGTTAAAGCGCTCGGTCCATGAGGCAGGATCGTCGGGGCCGTCTGTTCCTTTTTCGATTCCGATGGGCACCCCCATGTGGAAGATTTTGGAGACTCGGGCCGAGTAGTATCCTGAATTTTTGAAATGCTGAGCCCAAGTCGCGCGGTCTCCGATGTTGGGTCGTGGAGAACCGTATCCGAGCATCTTGATGGCGTGGGGATAGTAACCACTCATAAAGGAGGCTCGTGATGGTCCGCAATATGTTCCCTGGCAATAAGCCTTGGTGAAGCGCGTTCCCTGCGCGGCGAGGCGGTCGATGTTGGGTGTCTTGCAGGCAGTATTTCCGTAACAGGAAAGCGCGGTCGCGGTGAGGTCATCGGAAATGATGAAGAGGACGTTCATTTTTTCTTTTGCCAACGCACTGGACGCAAAAAGAGAGAGGATCAGCAAGGTGAATTTCATAGGGAATAGGTGTAGTGGAAATTGAGAATCTTGCCACTACAGAGTTTTCTTTGCAGGAGCGAGGGCGTTGGAAAAGATGAGTCCCGAGATGAGGGCGACGAAGGCGATGAGTGCTCTGCCTCCGCTTTCGCTGGGGAGGATGGCTTCCCCGGAAACCCAGTGGTTCAGGATGGAGTAAACCTTGCTACCAGGGACAAGGACGATGATTCCTTGAATAAGAAGAATCGAGCAGGGGCCGTTGGTGAGTCTCGCGAAGAGGTTGCTGAAAAGCCCTACCGAGAGTGCTCCGAGAAACATTCCGGCATACATTCCGAAGAGGTGCCCACCGAGCTTGGCAGCGCCAAAGGCGATGAAGACCGAGACCACTCCGAGAGCCCATTTGTTTCGTGGGATTTTGAAGGCGATGCCGAGTGAAATGGCGAGTCCGATCAGAGCGGGCCAGATTCGCCAGTCGGGAACCGGGGCGAGGAGCAGGCTCGGTTCGGAGGGGACGGGGGAGACAAAGTTAACGACTGCGATTCCGGCGAGGGTTCCGAAGAAGAGTTTGAGTAAGGTCATTAGTCCGTCGACAAGACGGGAGCAGCCCGAGATGAGATGCCCATGAGAGATCTCCTCAAGAGCGACGGTCAGGGCGAGTCCCGGAATGTGAATGATGATGGAAGCCAGAATGACAATGGGAGCGTTGATGCCTGCGCCGAAAGTGGAAAACATCATGGCAAGAACTCCAGCAGTGAAGGCTAGCGTGATTGCGAGGGCCGGCTTGAATCCTTTTTTTGACCCGGTGAAGTGGCCGATGAGAAAGAGAAGAAAGGAGATTAAGGAAGCGGCAATGGCATCAAGGGGGTTGGCCGAGAGGAGGGTGGCAAAAGCTCCCCCGGTGACCAGGCTGGCGAGTGCGTTTTCAAGAAAGGGAGTGGGGGGAGGGGATTGCTCGAGCTTCTCAAGCTTTTGCAAGCCCGATTCAAAGTCAACGTGGCCGTCCTCCATATTTTCAACCAATTGGTCGATCGTCCAGAGGCGCCCGAGGTCGTAGTCGGAAAGCTCCGTACGTTCGATGTGCGTGAATTGATCGAGTTCATCATCCAACCAGAAAATGTAGGTGAAGGTGGTCGGGCTGACGAGAAAGCTGCCGTGAAGTCCGAGCATCTCGGTGACGTTGCCGAGATGTTCTTCGATACGCACGCTGTTGGCTCCACAGCGATGCAGAGCTCTCCCGAGTTTGATGATGAAACGGGTGCGCAGGCGGTAGTCTTCAGATGAATGGGACATGACAAATCTCTCTTTCGGGCGCTTGAGCGAAATGTCGAGATAAAGAAGAATGATTGTGAAATCGGATGGGATGAGATGGCCTTTCTCTCACCATGAAT
>JAKMEV010000095.1:0-4933 GCA_022425785.1 Akkermansiaceae bacterium
GTCGTCAGAGCGTTGCTCAAAGAAGAAACTTCCAGCAAGAGTCTGACCGGCGATCTCAACATCAACATTGGTGGCTTCAACACGGAGGAAGCGACCTTGTGGAAGAATGAGCGAACCCGGAATTCCGTTGACGATCGTGGTCTGATTGATGGCCCGCACGGTAGTGTTGATGCGGATGCCGAAGGTCGCGGTGGTGGTGAGCCCAGGGACGTTGAGAGAAACATCCCCATCGATTCCTCCCGCGATTCCGTCGTTGTAGATCAGTAGCCCCCCGATTCCATCGGAAATGGTCACGATGCCCTCGCCGAGAGAAAGATTCACGTAAGTTGCGGCGATGAGGATGTCGCCATTATTCTGACGCTCGAAGATGAAGTTTCCGCTCAGGGCTTGATCGGCGATCACCAGAGAAACGTCATTTCCAGCGATACGAACGTAAGGTCCGGCTGGGAGGAAGAGAGTCTGAGGAGTGCCGGTGAAATTGATCGTTTCATCGACGGCGGCGTTTGAAGTGTTCGCCGCGACGGTGAAGGAACCAGTGACGCTGACCTCGGGAAGGTCAACGATGAGATCGCCGCCGAACTCGAAGGCTAATCCTGCACTGGTGGCAGCCAGCGCGCCGTTCCCGTTATCGAGAACGATGATGTCGCGAGTGCCATTATTAAAGGCGAGGCGTGCATTGTTGATCTGACCCTGAACACGTCCGTCAGCCGATTGCTGGAACCCAAGGTCACCGGAAAGCTCATTGCCAAGAACATTCAAGCTCACTCCACGACCAACGATCTGAATGAAGGTGCCTGGACCAACGTTAAGCGTCTGTGACGTGCCGCTGAGATCGATAGAGCGATTCACAGAGTTCGGCGTGGTGTTGATGATGAAACGGAAGGAGCCGGAAGCACCTACATCTGGAAGAGCGATATTGAGATTGCCCGCGAGATCGGCGGCTACCCCGGCGGCAGTGAGAAGGAGGGCGCCGTTGCCATCCTCAAAGACCAGAACTTCGGTGCCGCCATCGCTGAAGGCTGCCCGGATGTCAGTGAGTTGAACGAGGACTTCGCCCGCTGCATTTTGCTCAAACCCGAAGGTCCCGGTGAGAGTTTGGCCGGAAATATTGAGGTCGACCCCGTTTCCTACGATGCGGATGAAGGGCCCAGCTTCCACTTGGAGAAGCTGAGGATTTTCGCCAACGATAAAGCTTTGGTCGATGGCCGTTCCTGTGGTGTTTAGGAGAAGGCTGTATGTTCCGGTAGCTTTGACATCAGTGACATTGACATCGAGCTGACCGTCGAATTTCGCCGCGATACCATCAGAAAAGACGAGGAGATCGCCACTCGCATTAGTAAGGGAGACGATGTCGTTTGTGCCATCTGAGAAGACAGCGCTGAGATCAGAAAGACCAAAGTAGAAGGCATTCTCGATGGTGCCATCACGATTGAGAGTGACCCGGCGCAAGGCGAGATCGGCCATGATATTTTGCTCGGAGGCCTCGATCGTCAGGTCATCAGCCGTGATCTCGTAGAAGGCTTCGTCAGTGCCTGAAACCGTTTCCGTAGCGGAGAAATCGAGGACGACCGTTTCGGAAGTTCCAGTAACAGGAAGTATCTGATCGATAGCATCACCGAACTGATTCACCCGGACAGTGAAGAGTCCACTGAGCGAAAGATTACTGATCCCAATGACTTCGACCTGCCCCGTGGCTACGACCGCGTAAGTGTCACCTTGCTTAATGAGGCCGACCGTTGCGTTGCTCAGAAGGAATCCGCGAGAAAGAGGATTGGTCGAGCCGTCTTCGAGCGTGGCTGGGCCTTCACCAACGAAAACCGAAAGTCCCGCCCCCGCAGCAATTTCGCGACCGTTGGAGGAGGTGAATGACAGTGAGCCTTCCACCGTGATGATGTTGGCAATCGTGATGCTAAAGTTGGCAAGGGCAACCGAGATGAACTGGCCTTGTCCGGCATTGTATTTGATCTGGATGCTATCGGGACCAAGAGCAATGGTCTCATCGACTGGGCCACCACTATTGTTGAACTGAAGAACAAGGGTGGTTCCGGCAGAAACTCCCGGAAGCTCGGCAGCGAGATCGCCTTCGATCACACCCGCGATTCCGGTGGAAGTCACGATCAGTGCTCCACGTCCGTTCTCGAGGTCCGCGCTCTTGCCATTAACCTCGATTGCGGCGCTGACATTAGCTGCAGCAACACGAGTGATTCCATTTACCTGCTCGAAGAAGAAGTCTCCACCCAGTCGAGCAGGAACTCCGCCGACATCGAGATTCCCAAATTCGGCAGTGGAGGAAAGAAGAGCAATACGGAGGAAGGGACCGGCAGGAAGAATGGTTCCGGCGATGGAGGCCTCGGTCGCGCGGGTGTTGACCTGAAGTTCGGCAGTCCCAACGGTGAAGAAGAGGCCGGGAAGATCAAAGGTGAGCTCGGTGACGCTCAGGCGTCCGACGAGTCCCGCATCGGAAAGCTCGAAGCCACCAGTCGCATTGGTGATCGAGGCGAGCGTGCGGCCATCGGCATTAATATTGAGGTTCGCATTGCTAAAGGAAAGAGAAGTGAGACCAGTGTTGGTCTGCTCGATGAAGAGATCGGCAGTGAGGGTCTGACCGGCGATCTCGACCGCGATTTGTGTAGCTTCAAGCGCGAAGGTCGGCCCGGCGCGAATATGGAGCGCTTTTTCCACGCCATTGAGTTCGACCGTTTCATTCACAGCAACAGCGCGGGTGTTAATCTTGAGATCGAGATCAGCAGAAATGGCGACATCGGGCACGTTGAGGGAAATTCCGCCGCGCATGCTCGCGGCCAATCCTGCGGCATTGATGGAGATGATGCCCTCGCCATTGATGAGCTGGAGCGCGCCATCGCCGAAGTTTGCCTCGACTTCCGTCGCGCTCGCGATCACCTCACCATTGGTATTCTGCTCAAAGTAAAAGTTTCCAGAAACGGTTTGATCGAGAATCGAAAGCTCAGTGCCGATTCCAGCGATGCGGACAAATGGCCCTTCAGGAATGCTGACACTGCGCGAGGCACTTCCGACAGAGTAGGTCTCGGCAATCGCCTTTCCGGTGGTATTGATCTGGAGACGATAGGATCCGCTTGCAGAGACTGAAGCGACTCCGAAGAGAAGGTCGCCGGAGGCTTGCAGCGCAAGACCGTCATCAAACAGGAAGAGGTCGCCATTGAGATCGGAAAGCGTGAGAAGATTATCTCCGCCATTGCTGAAGGAAGTGGAACCGTCGATCAGGCTGGCGCGGAAAATGTCGCGTTCACCGGAACGATAGCGGCTGATATTGACGTTAGCAGTGAGGGCCTGCCCTGCGACTTCAAGCACAAGATCCATTCCGGCAATCTCAAAGAAGGATGATCCAGAAATCGAAGCGGTTTCGCTCGCATTCATCGAGACTTGAACCGAAGAATCTCCGGTAGAGATTGTCTCATCAATGGCCTCTTGAAAGGAAGAAAATCGCAAGGTGACATTACCACCGAGGGTTAAGCGATCAATTCCGATCACTTCTATCGCTCCAGTCGCTTGCAACGCGTAGCTCTCGACTCCCGCATCAGTGAACTTCACCAAGCCGAAGGTAGCATCGGAGAGCTTAAATCCGCGAGCGAGGGCATTTACATTTCCATCTTCAAGTGAAAGCGGACCTTCTCCGATGAAAATTTCTACCCCACTTGCTCCAACGACCTCGCGATCACCGCTATTGGTGAAACTGAAGGAACCCTCGACATAGATCAACTCGCCAATCGTGAGGCTGGCCTCAGAAAGAATCACAGTGAAGACATTCCTATCACTCGCGGAGAAGGAAATCTCTAGCTCATCCGAGCCGAGGGTAATCGTTTCAGAAACGGCACTACGCGTATTATTAATACGGAGGAAAATTTCAGCTCCCGCGGCTACTCCCGAAACAGCGAGAGACAGCGAGCCTTTCAGCACTCCAGCAAGACCATCCTGGCGCAGAACAAAGGCGCCTTCACCATCGGTCAACTCTCCGCCGTTTCCATCGAGATCGACCGCCACGGTCACCTCAGATGCGGCGAGAACCAACACACCATCTGATTTTTCAAAGAAGAAGTTTCCGCTCAGTCCAGCATCTTCGCCCGCGTCAGTGATGCCAAATAAAGTCAGGGAGCCATCGAGAACCGAAACACGAACAAATGGTCCGGCAGGTAGATCAAGATCGACGCTTTGTCCATCGAGATTCGCAATGCGATTCACCGCAGTGAAACGAGTATTCAACTCCACGCTCATCATACTGGAGGAAACAGAGATACCCGGAATATTAAAGACGGCAGAGTCAACAGTGAGAACACCATCTGAGCCATCGACATCGGCGATCAGGTCACCATTAGCACCTGAGACGCTCACGAGGGTCGAGCCATTGGCAGTGAGGAAAAGACTCGCCGAGATCACTTCGATGGAAAGCCCTCCATCTGCGAGTGTTTCAAAGGAGAATCCTCCTTTAAGTGCTTGTTCGCCAACCATTAATTGGGCGTTTATTCCAATCACATTCACCACGGGCCCTGCGCGAATCTGAATCGAGCGCGTGACATCGCGAACAGTGATCGTTTCATTCACCGAAGTCTTAAGACTATTCACCAAAACCCGAAAATTTCCGGAGGCTGAAAGATTGGGCAGAAGAATTGAGAGCGAACCCGAGATTTCGAAGGCAGCTCCTTCTGCTGTCGAAATAATAGCGCCAACAGCATCGTCGATCTGGAGATAATCAGTGGTCCCATCGGTAATTGTGGTGGTAGCGTCATCGACCGCGATAATCAGGTCACCATTAGCACGTGATTGGATAACAAAATCCCCAGTCAACTCCTGCTCGCCAACGTTAAGGGTTCCCCCTTCAGCTGAAATACCAAAAAATGGGCCAGCCGCAAAATCCAAGTTAATCTGCTCTTCTGCCACCATGACACTCCTATTAATG
>JAKMEV010000293.1:0-4045 GCA_022425785.1 Akkermansiaceae bacterium
GAGCCAGGCACGTTGCTCAGGAGTAAAAGGAGCGGAGTCGGGAATAACTATCGGAGAACTCATCGAAAAAATAGACCACTCTTGCGGCGGGACGGAAACATGCCGTGGAGCAGTCAGAGTTTCAAGCGTGTTTCACAAAGGAAATAACACCAATTCTCAGTAAATCCATGAATTTTACTCATTGTCGACTCAAATTCGCATCTCCAATCTCGACAAATGACTGCCGATTGGATTCCTCAATTCTCCAAATGATCCGGATTGTTGTTGCATTCACTCTGCTCCTCTCTGAAGTGATCTTTGCCCAAAAAAGAGCACGTCGGCAAATCCCGCTCTCAAGAAGAAGAGTTGCAATCCTGAGCTCACCGGCGCCTACAAACGCATCGATCCATAAAATGATGGTTGGGATTTAGAAACCCGGGGCGAAGCATACAGCTGCCAGCTCAAAGATTTTTTCCATTATCTGCTGCGAAACGGCGATGAAAAGCCGGTTCCCGCTTCGGAGTTCAAAGGGCAAAAAATCCGACCAGCGACTCTCGAAACCATCTTCAGTGACTCGGGCACGACGGTGAAGAGGGGTAACGTCTCAGCTGAGAGCTATTCACTGGGAAAAGCTCAAATCCAAGGTGAAAGTCATCAAGAATAAAAACATCAAGCTCCTCCTCACCCATGCTCTCGCAAAAGCCAATCTTGAGGAGTTTGGCGAAGCCGAAACACTTCTCAACCAACTCAAGAACGCGACCGACACGAAGTCTTCCTTGGGACTTGAAATCTCGTCCGCTTTGAAGTCAGTCGTATCAAAGAAAGCCGTTAGAAACCCTCATTGGAAATCCTCCAACTGACCGGCATTCTTGTTCGACCCAGAGTTTTTCTTTCTCAAAGCGGAGTGAATTTGCCAGTATTCCACCACCGATGGATCCACAGGCTCTTCAACAAAAACTTTCCGCATCCAGCGCATGGGTGAACGCAATCCGAGAGGAAATGGCCAGCGTCCTCGTTGGGCAGGAAAATCTCGTCAATAAGCTCCTCATAGGACTGCTCAGCAACGGGCACATTCTCCTCGAAGGCGTTCCAGGCCTCGCCAAAACCCTCGCGGTCAAAGCTCTTGCAGGTTCACTGCAGGCCCAATTTGCCCGAGTTCAGTTTACTCCGGATCTTCTTCCTGCCGACCTCATTGGCACCATGATCTACAACTCCGAAGAGAAATCGTTCTCTCCGAAACTGGGCCCTATTTTCGCCAACCTAATTCTGGCGGACGAAATCAACCGCGCGCCAGCCAAGGTTCAGGCCGCCCTTCTCGAAGCGATGCAGGAACATCAGGTGACCATTGGCGATCACTCCTACGCCCTTCCGGCGCCCTTCCTTGTTCTTGCGACCCAAAACCCGATCGACCAAGAAGGAACCTACTCTCTTCCGGAGGCTCAGCTCGACCGCTTCCTTTTGAAGGTCATCGTAGACTACCCTAATCGCAACGAAGAGCTCAACATCCTCGATCGCATGGCCTCCTCAACGGTGAAGGATACCACCAAGGCCGTCGCCAATCCTGAGATGATTGCCGAGAGTCGTCAAATCGTTGATCAAATCTACATCGACCCTGCCGTTAAAGGCTACATCGTTGACCTCGTGCAAGCTACCCGCGATCCTTCCAAGTATGAAGGTTCATTGAAGTCACTCATCCAATCCGGATCTTCTCCTCGGGCGACCATCAACTTCGCCCTCGCCGCACGCGCCCAAGCCTTCCTTGAACAACGCGCCTTTGTCACCCCCGCCGACATCAAAGAACTGGCCCCCGAAATTTTGCGCCACCGCATTCTCCTCTCCTACGAGGCCGAAGCGGAGAATGTCACTACCGACGATGTGATCCAACGTCTTATGGCCCGCGTGCCAGTTCCTTAAATAAAAGTGATATCTTGACTCAATAAATGCCCAATCCACGGTCGCGGGATTCATGTCGCGCGTTACGTCCTCGCTCGTGCATTGGTAATGCCGACGCTTCATCACCAATACGCTGATCGTCTCTCTGTGCATCACTGCCCCACTCTTTGGAGCCGGCTCCCAGCTTGCCGAGCGTTCGGCGGCCGGACCTGAAAGCGGATATTCGCAAACTTTTGCCAGCTCCGCCGTTATCGACTACAACACCCTCCCATTCGATCAATTTTAATTCTGCCCTCTCCGGTCAGCTTGAAGACAAATGGACATCAGCGAAAGGTGATGCAGATCTCTTTTCGATTGGAATGACTGCTCGATTCCAAGGGGAAGAGCTTTTTCTTTCGGTCCCCTCGATTCGGCCATAGAATTCCTCCATGCCCGCCGGAGGAAAAAGAATCAACCCATCGAGTATCACCGTTCAGGAATTTCTGGATCGTTACGGAAAAGAACTCGAATTGACCGTCGAACACCCGGTCGTGGGCCTCGATCGCAAAATAGCCGAACCCGCCGTCAACCGGCCCGGACTGGCTTTATCCGGATTCTTTACCTATTTTGCAAAAAAAAGGATCCAGGTCCTTGGGAATTCCGAAATATCCTACCTGAAGAAAATTGGTCCCAAACTGCAGGTTGAGCGATTCACCCAGCTCTGTGAACAAGAGATGCCCTGTCTCGTCCTTGCACGTGACCATACCCTCCCAGCCCCCTTGCTTGAAATTGCCCACGATCTCGATATCGCGATCATTACCTCACCGAAACTCACCATGAATTTCATCAACGAGGCCACCATCCGTCTGGAACGGGAATTTGCTCCACGCACCACCCTCCACGGTTGTATGGTCGATTATCGGGGAATCGGTGTCCTCATTACCGGAAAAAGCGGCTCCGGAAAAAGCGAAACCGCGATCGGCCTCCTCGAAAAGGGCGCAGCTCTGGTCGCCGATGATTCCGTGAAAATCTGCCAAATCGGCGGAGAACTATCCACCTCGGCCAAAAACTTCGCCCGAGGATACCTCGAAATGCGGGGAATCGGCATCATTAACGTCGCGAACCTCTACGGATTGTCCGCCATTCGACCCGAAAAACGTCTCGATCTTGTCGTTGCCCTAAAACCGGACACTGATCTCAATAAAGTCGATCGTACCGGCATCCGACGAAAGAAATTTAAGGTTCTCGATGTCGAGGTCCCACTCATTGAGGTTCCCGTTGCTGCCGGGCGTGAAACTGCCCGCCTAATCGGGGTGGCGGCACTGGATTTACAGCTCCGAAGAATTGGGTATGACATGGCCGACGAGTTCAACAAGAGGATCTTAGAGCAGATGAATGAGGGATTGTAATACCAAAGAATAATCATTTTGGCAGCTGGGAGAACAATATTTGTCTTTTCTGGACTCTTCCTACCCGTCATCATGGCCGCGCCACAAGACCATTTTTATGCCTCAAAAGGATTTTACCATCACCAATCAACTCGGAATCCACGCTCGCCCAGCCGCGCAGTTCGTGAAAATCGCCAATACCTTTCCCTGCGACATTCGTGTCGAGAAAGATGACGATGAAGTTGATGGTAAGAGCATCCTGGGGCTCATGATGCTCGCTGCAGGTCACGGCTCGGTCATTTCCGTCACAACGGAAGGCGAGCAGGCAGATGAAGCCCTCGAAGCTTTGGGTGAGTTGATCACCCGCGACTTCGAGGAAGTCTCCACGGCAAACTAAGCCTCGATCATTCCCCCGCCAACCGCTGCGGGATTGAATCCCGTCAAAATACGCTTGGGCATATGGCATCGAAATCAAATCACGAACACACTTTCCACGGCACTGCGGTGTCCCGTGGAATTGCTTTCGGCCCGATCCATGTCGTGGCACGAGGGTTCGCTGCTCCTGATGTCTATCCCATCAAGGAAGAAAATATTCCGGCCGAGCAAGCTCGCTTTGACCTGGCCATCGCCAAGACCAAGGAACAACTGGGCCAACTGCAGGACCACATTGAGGGTATCGCCGGCTCTGATGATGAAGGTCTGGTCTTTGAAGCTCACAGCCTGGTTCTTGAAGACCCCGGCCTCCTGCGAAAAGTCAGTAAGGCTATCGAAGAGCGGAAACAGAACGCCGAGTTTTGTTTCTACGC